>JAENWJ010000031.1 GCA_016649995.1 Peptostreptococcaceae bacterium | reverse complement strand
ATTCCAGCTTCTTCGGCGAATGAAGCCATCGGGAAATCGTAAGCAGTAATCCACGATACTTTTTCCCCTGTTTTCTTCATCTTATTCAGATCTAAAATCGATTTTTTCCTTGCCATTTTGTTTCCTCCTGTTTGTTTTATAATGTAGCGCATCATGTTGTATTGTAATACATTAAAATTATCATTTTATGAGAAGTGCCAGAACACCCGTGGGGCAACAATTGAGATTATAAAAAGATACATTGAGGAGCAAAATGCTCCTCAATAAAAACTAACCCCTCCTAAATCGGAGATTATAGAAGGGGATTGCGTTTTTAATTTTGTTCAATTGCGGATTGTCGCTTATCTTGTCTTTTAAAGATACTTTCACTTATTTAGCTTTTTTCTAATTTTGGCAAACGTTTACTCTACCTTATTTCCGAAACATCAAACGTAAAACGTATGATGTTTTCTTTTAAATAATATCATATTACTCCTCCACAAAACGAAAATCAACTTAGTTAATCCTAAATATAATTATTTTTTAATGGCCTTTGCAATTATGAGGAAGTCTTCGTTTTAATAGTGGGGATTTCTGTTTCGCGATTCGGGGGGTGATTTAATTATGCAATAAACAGCTTTTCACTACTAGGACGCACTAGGAAACTTTAACCCTTAAGATTATGCCCATTTTAAACAAAACAAAAACCCTGCTGAAAGCAAGATTTTTCAATGTGTTAACGATGGTGCACCTAAGTGGACTCGAACCACCGGCACACGGTTTAGGAAACCGTTGCTCTATCCTGCTGAGCTATAGGTGCATGCAAAATCAATTACTATCATATGTTTTTTTGACGAAATTGTCAACCTTTCCGGAGACCATTTATCCCTTTCTCCCTCAGGAAATCAAACCTCGACCTCTATCTCTCAATATGAACACCAGCCCTTGCAAAATGTCTATCTCATTTTACTTTTAATTTACTCAAAAGAGTATTCATCTTCACAAAGGGTATACTTTAAGGGTATACTTTTATATATAGATATTAACTTTGGGATTAAGAATACATTTGGGATTAAGAATACATTGGAGGTAAAGTGTTTTATGGCAAATATGGAAGAGATACGCACACGAGCCGAAAAAATCGCCATTGAAAGCGATTTCAGCTTTAAAAAATATAATTTGAACAATTTGGTCAGCCGCCTGGAAACGAATCATTCCGATATCGTTTCTTTTTCGTCAGGCCTGTCGGACCTTGCAACGGGAGAAGGCGAGCTATATCCCGGAAGTACTTGGATTCTTGACAATTTCTATAAGGTCGACGAACAGGTCGAGCAATTAAAAATGGTTCTCGCCAATAGGCAAAAAATTAAGCTGGGAGTACTTGAAGAATCCATTTTCAAGGGATATCCGCGCATTTATCCCGCCGCTCTTAATCTTGTAGAAATAACAAACGGCAATTTCAACGAAGAAATCATAATAAACTATCTAAAGGCCTATCAAAACGCAAGCATGTTTTCAATAGGAGAGCTTTGGATATTCAACACTATGCTCGTATTAGCAGTAATAGAACACATCAAAGAGATTTCAGACGACATCTTCAGAAATCAGCTGGAACGCGAAAAAGTCAAGAATCTCGACTTCGAAGACATGTCCTATGCCCTTGAGCAAATTAAAAAGGACATAGGAAATGCCTCCACTGTTTCCACTTCCTACATAGAATATCTCGTGCGAATGACACGCAGGGAACACGAAAAATATGAATCTGTTTCCCAATACCTCAAGCACAAGCTTCTGGAGTATGACACCACCATAGAAAAAACAATCGAGTTGGCCATGCGGACCCAGTCATCACACAAAAACCAAATAGGCAATCTTTTCACCTCTCTGAATAATATATCGTTGCTCGATTGGAACAACATTTTCGAATCCGTATCCGTCGTGGAAAACATACTCCGGAAGGACCCTTCCGGAGTATACACGCTTATGGATTTCGAATCCAGAGACCACTATCGGCACCAGATAGAAACCTTCTCTGGAAAATTTAAGATAAATGAAACAAAGATAGCTCTGAAATCATTGGATTTATCGGAAAAAGCCAAGAACCAAGGCGACTCGCTCAGAAAAACCCACATCGGATACTATCTCGTAGGCAATGGACGCAGCGAACTCATCTCCTCCATGGGTTTTTCTCGGAATTCCGACTACTTCCATAACTTTTCAACGGCTTCGTATCTTCTTCCCGTATTCATATTGACGGTTTTTGCAACAGCTTTGTTCGTTTACAATATATCCCCGGTTTTCGATTTGTTCCGCAATGCCGTCTTTTCAGGCTTGATCCTATTCATACCCATAAGCGAAATTATTATCAAATTTCTAAACTGGATTTTTCTGAAGATTACCCCTCCGGTTTTTTTGCCCAAGCTCCAGTTAAAAGACGGAATCCCCGATGAATCCGCAACGATTGTCGTTATACCGTCTCTCATAGTCGCTAAAAAAAACGTAAAGGATCTTTTTGAAAAAATCGAGACATATTATCTCGCCAACAAAAATACCAATCTGTATTTCGCCTTGTTGGGAGAATTCAAGGATGCCGACAGCGAATTCACCAAGGAAGACAACCAAATTATAAAAAGCGCCTTGAATGAGACAAAACGCCTAAATAAAAAATATTCCCATAAAGAAGACATCTTCTTCTATTTCCAGAGGAAACGCCAGTTCAATGCCCGCCAAAAAAAATGGATTTGCTGGGAAAGAAAAAGAGGATCCCTCACAGAGCTGGGAAATCTTCTTTCTGGAAACAGGGAAACTTCCCACATAGTCGTCTCCCCCGACATATCCAAAATGAAATCGAAGATTCGCTATGTCTTAACACTGGATGAAGACACCCAGCTTACCATAGATTCTGCGCGAAAACTTATAGGAACCATTTCCCATCCCTTGAACCAGGCCATATTTAATCCCGAAAAAGGACGGGTAGAAGAAGGCTACGGATTCATTCAGCCAAGCGTGAGCATCAGTGTAGTCAGTTCAAATGTTTCCCGTTTCACACGCATCTACGCAAGAAATACAGGCGTAAGCATATACTCTGAGAACATTTCCGATTTGTACCAGGATTTGTTCAACGAAGGAATCTTTATGGGAAAGGGCATTTACGATTTGCCTCTTTTCAACAAGGTCCTCTCCGAGGCCATTCCTGAAAATCAAGTCCTTAGCCATGATTTGTTGGAAGGGAGCCACATAGGAGCCGCATTTGCCACTGATATCGAACTGGTGGACAATCATCCCACAAAATATTTTGCATACATAACACGTATGCATCGGTGGATACGGGGCGATTGGCAGCTGATTCCCTGGCTCAAATTCAGGATTGTCAACAAGCGGGGAGAAAAGGTCAAAAATCCTTTGTCCTCTCTTTCCAAATGGAAAATTCTCGATAATCTGAGGCGAAGCCTTTACACTATAACTCTTTTCCTTCTCATAATAGGCTCAATGACATTTTTGCCGGGAAACGCTTGGCTTTGGCTTTTTGTCGCTGTTTTATCCATGTTTTTACCTCTTTTGCTCGAAATAGCAGACTCCATTTTTGCCGTGCGCTACCATACTCCCAACCGGTCATACAATCGAAAGGGCAAGGTAAAGTTCGGCATAAGGGGCACGTTGCAATACTTGCTGCTTCAGGTCGTCTTTCTTCCATACGAGGCATATGTAACGATGGAGGCCATAGCAATATCCCTTTACCGATTATTCATATCCAAGAACAATCTTCTGGAATGGATACCGGCATCTTTATCCGAAAACGAGCCGCAGCCTTCGCTTTTATCGTTCGTAAGAAAGATGAGAATTGTATTCATTGAAGTTCTTCTGTTTTTATGCTTGGTCATATTGCTGCAGAAAGAAGGTTCCCCCCTTCCATGGTTTTTCGCCATTGTATGGTTTTGTTCGCCCTTCATTGCCTTCAAGCTCTCTCCTAAAAAACCTTTGGGACAGGCTATTCCGGAAAAGGATGCAGCCTATTTGCGACTTGAAGCCAGAAAAATATGGGCTTTCTACGAGGATTATGCACAAAAGTCCCACAACTATCTTCCTCCCGACAATATTCAAATATATCCGCCCAGAATTGCCGCAAACAGGACCTCTCCCACTAATATGGGTCTGATGTTCCTTGCAGCTGTTTCTGCACGGGATATGGGCTATTTATCAATTACAAGAATGATTCTTATAATAAAGCGACTACTCGCGACCGTATCCAAACTAGAGAAATGGAACGGCCACCTCTATAATTGGTACAATACCAACGACCTTTCGGTTCTGAGGCCACGATACATTTCGACCGTTGACAGTGGCAATTTGATAGGGTATCTGATAGCCCTCAAGCAAAGCCTTATAGAATACAGGGACAAGCCTCTTATTGACGACGACATTGTCCGAGGGCTTCGTGAAACTTGCGAGATAAGCGGAAGTATGGATGAAAACATACAGAATATTCTAGAAGACTTCGGAAATATTAAAGGAAAGAAAGGCTACGAGTGGAAGGCCTTTCTGGACAGTATGGCCAAATATGGCAACTCATCTTCAGTTTGCTCGAAAAAAACAAAATCCACCATACGGGAACTGCTATCTGAATATGGCAAGTACTACACTCTCCGCTTAGATCCCGATGACATGGAAGATTCAGAGCATCCGGCCTACAAAAAAGTATTAGATGAAATGAGTCATCTTGGAATGGATCTTAGCCTGTCCGAACTTCGCGCAAGCTACACCGAGATGCTTACCAAAATTAAAAAGACAAAATTCAAGACTTCAAGTACCAAGGAAAAATCGGTTCTTGTCAAGATTGAAAACAAGCTAAAAACCATCGTCTGCAACCTGGACGAAGTCATCCGCACCTTCGATCAATTGTGCCATACCATAGACCGGCTGGTGGATCAAACGGATTTCGCCCCTCTATATGATGGCAAAAAAAATCTGTTTTCGATAGGGTATGATTGGGAAAACGACAATTTAACCGACAGTTACTATGACCTTATGGCCTCGGAAGCTAGACAAACCAGCTTCTTGGCGATCGTAAACAAGCAGGTTCCATTAAAGCATTGGTACCGGCTAGGCAGAACTTTGACATTGTCCAAAAGTTTCAGGGTTCTTGCATCTTGGTCAGGAACAATGTTCGAGTATTTCATGCCAAATCTGATTCTCAAAAACTATGAAAACACTCTGTTTGATGAAACCTATAACTCAGTAATCCAAAGTCAGAAGCTTTACGGGAAAAGCAAAAACAGACCATGGGGTATTTCAGAATCAGCCTATTACTCTTTCGACATCGATCTGAATTATCAGTATCGAGCCTTCGGAGTTCCCGGACTTGGTTTGAAAAGGGGACTAGTAAACGACTATGTAGTCTCGCCCTATTCGTCTTTCTTTGCCCTGCCATTTGATCGAAAATCAGCCATTTCCAATTTAAGGCACCTTGAATCCGAGGGTCTTCAAGGCCCATACGGGTTTTATGAAGCCGCCGACTACACGGAAGAGCGGATTGGAAATGAAACCCCTAAAAAAATCGTGCAAACCTATATGTCTCATCATTTAGGCATGAGCATTGTCGCCATAAACAACTGCCTCAACGACTTAATAATGCAAAAGCGATTTCACGCAGAACCGGTTGTCAAAACAGGCGCAAGCCTATTGCAGGAAAAACTTCCGTTCCGCGTAATCATAACCCATGAGCTCAAGGAAAAGCCAAGGGCCATATCCAAATACAAGGACAAAGAACCTTTTTTCACACGTGTATTTCAACATAGTCTTTGGGGCTTCCCCCGTTGCCATGTGCTTTCAAACAAGGAATACCGCGTAGTCATTACTAACAATGGAAGTGGCTTCAGTCAATACCGGAACCGTATGGTCACAAGGTGGCGAGAAGATCTCCTTGGCAACCACTACGGCTTCACCTTCTATTTCAAGAATATTGAAGACAATGAAATCTGGTCTGCAGGTTTCAAACCGGTTTGTGCTGAGTCGGAAAGTTATGAAGCCCGATTTTCTCTTGAAAAAGCGGAATTCGTCCAATCTCACAATGGAATCAACATACACATGGAAATCTGGGTTTCACCTGAAGACAACGTAGAAATCCGCCGCATATCCATAGTCAACAAAAAGAAAAGACCGGTTGTGATTGAAACCACAAGCTACGCTGAAATTTCACTCAACACCAGCGCGGCGGACATAGCCCACCGCGCATTCAGCAACCTCTTCGTAAGCACAACTTTCGATCAGCAAACGGAAAGCATTATCGCCACGAGAAATCCTAGGGGGGAAGATGAATCCGCCCTTCATCTCTTCCACTCGGTCTTTTGCGAGGGACAGCTGTACGGAAATACCCAATACGAAACAGATCGGCTCAAATTCATAGGAAGGGGTCGCAATCTGTCGAATCCGGTCGCCCTCGAAAAGGTTCTTGATAATTCCTCAGGAGTCGTGCTGGATCCCATCGCGAGTCTTCGAAAAAGTGTACGCATAGATCCAAACCAAAAAGCCGTTTTAACATTCTCCATGGGCGTAAGCCCTAAGCGGGAAGAAATTTCAACCCTCATAGAAAAATACAGGAATCCTTATATGGTCCGTGAATTGTCGGATTTGGCAACTATCAGAACGCAGGTCGAGACCGAGTATCTGGACCTTTCGCGCGATGACCTTTTCGTGTTCCAAGACATGCTTTCCCAAATACTGTATCTAAGCCCCCAAAAGAAGCTTTATGAACGCATAATACAGCGCAACAAAAAAGGTCAGGACGGTTTATGGTCTTTTGGAATTTCAGGGGATGTCCCGATAGTTCTTGCAAGTATAAAACGTCAAGAAAGCATGCCCTTATTATGGCAATTGCTTAAAGCAAAGGAATACTGGCGTCTTAAAGGACTGTCAGTCGATCTTGTAATCCTCAACATCGAAGAAGCCGGATACTACAAGGACATGGAAGATGAAATTCGGGATATGGCTTCAAGAAAGTTCGGATACGCATCAGATCCCAAATCCATGGGAATATTCATTCTAGACAATATGAAACTTTCAAACGAGGACACTTCCTTGCTCTATGCCGCATCCAGAATCGTGATTGACTGCGAAAAAGACTCTCTTGAAAAACAAGTTTCACTCTCTCCCCTCGCTCTGGCAATACCTGAGCCTGTTGCCTACAGCCATTATGATTTTTCAAAGCAAAAAATCGCCTTCCGCAGAAGCAAGCTGAAATACTTTAACGGATATGGAGGATTCGATGAAAAATACAATGAATACGTTATACGCCTCAAGGACGGAGACAACACTCCGGCCCCATGGATCAATGTCATCGCCAACAATAAATTTGGCTTCACAGTCTCCGAAAGCGGCGGTGGCTACACATGGTCTGAAAACAGCCGAGAAAACAAACTCACTCCATGGACCAATGATAGCCTTTATGATGACCCCCATGAAATAATATATCTAAAGGACGAGGTCCACGGCAAGATATGGTCCGCGACTCCAAAACCCTTAGGGGAAGGAATGGATTTTGAAATTCGCCATGGAAAGGGATATAGTGAATTTATCACAAATGGCTACGAAATATGGTCAAGCCTAAAGATGTTCGTCCCCATAAACGAATCGATAAAGCTGTATCGATTGAGCCTTAGGAACCAATCTGATTTCAAGCGCCAAATTTCTAGCTTTTTCTATATAAGACCCGTGCTTGGAGTCACAGATCAAAATACTCAACTCCATATCAAAACACGGCTTGCCGAAAATCAGTACTTGTTTGTGACAAACCCCTACAATACTGAATTTCCGGAACAAATTCAGTATTTAGCATCATCGGAGCCCATAACATCCTTCACTGGCAACCGCGAAGATTTTTCCGGAGATCCGAGAGCAAAACTTTTAAGCAAAAAAAATCTTTCCAATTCCTGCGGAATAGGCTTCGATCCATGCGGTGCCCTTCATGTATCACTTGAGCTGGAACCCGGAGAAGAGAAGACTTTAATCTTTATGATGGGCGTCGAGACAAAATCACGTCGCGTTTTAGAACGAATTGCCAAATACAGCAATCTAGATCAAGTGCTTCATGCCGAACAAGCCATAGCCAGCTACTGGAACAATTTAACAGGCAAACTGAAAGTGAAAACGCCAGACAATAAATTTGACACCATCATTAATGAATGGCTTGTATACCAGACCCTTTCATGCCGAATCAACGCCCGCACAGCCTTTTATCAAGCAGGGGGAGCGTACGGCTATCGCGACCAGTTGCAGGACTCTGTCAATATGCTGCTGATTGACCCTTTAATTACCAAAAAACAGATTTTGCTTCATGCCTCGCATCAATTCGAGGAAGGCGACGTCCTTCACTGGTGGCATAATGGCCTAGCGGATAAAGGCATAAGGACAAGGTTCTCGGACGATTTGCTTTGGCTCCCATATGCTGTCATCGAATATATTCGCGTAACGGAAGATACCGATTTTCTTTTGGAAGAAATCCCATACATAAGCGGGGCTCCTCTTGAGGACGGTGAAAACGAAAAATATATGACTCCCCGAGAATCGATGCTGAGAGAAAACCTTTACCAACATTGTGTCCGGGCAATCGACCGTTCTTTAGCCTACGGAGATCACGGTATTCCTCTAATGGGCGGAGGCGATTGGAACGATGGAATGAATGCAGTCGGAATCGGTGGAAAAGGCGAAAGCGTATGGCTTGGATGGTTCTTGCACCTTATTCTCAAGCGCTTTCTACCAATCTGCGACATCATGAATGATTCCAACAGAAAAACACTCTACAGGGAGGCCTCTCGCTTCATAACTGAGTCTATAGAGAAAAACGCATGGGACGGTTCGTGGTACATGCGAGCGTTTTACGATGACGGCAGCCCCCTAGGATCGATCCAGAATACCGAATGCATGATCGCTTCTCTACCTCAAAGCTGGTCCGTAATTTCAGGAGGAGCTTCACCGGAAAGATCCACGTTGGCCATGAACTCAGTATACAACCACCTTGTTCGAAAGGAACATGGCACAGTACTGCTCTTTACTCCTCCATTTGAAAAAACAGATAAGAATCCCGGATATATAAAGAGCTACGCTAAGGGAATTCGTGAAAACGGAGGACAGTACACACATGCAGCAGCTTGGGTTGTTCAAGCATTCGCCGAATTGGGAGAAGGAAACAAGGCCTATGAATTGTTTGAAATGCTCAATCCTATAAATCATTCCCGCAGCGTCTTCGAAGCCAACCATTACAAGGTCGAGCCATATGTGGTTGCTGCCGATGTCTACAGTGCCGATATGCATGCAGGAAGAGGCGGATGGACGTGGTACACGGGAGCTGCCGGCTGGCTCTATAAGGTAGGCTACGAAAATATTCTCGGCTTTGTAAAAGAAGGAAACTCCATTCATCTGCATCCATGCATACCTACCTTTTGGAAAAAGTATAGTATAGAATACACCTATAAACATACGCTTTACAAGATAGAGGTGCAGAATCCAGCCGCTCTATCGACGGGTAAAATTAGCTTCATGATTGACCAAAAAGCATCAAAAGAGGATTGCATAAGACTTATAGATGATGGAAAAATTCACAATATTATTGCTGTATTGAAAAAAGAATAAAATCAAGCCCCATAGCCTTATGGCTATGGGGCTTGATTTTTGTTATTTATCTCTATTTCCTTACTTGTTTTTTCCGCAACATTTCTTGTATTTTTTTCCGCTTCCGCAGGGACATGGGTCATTACGACCCACTTTTTCTTCTTCTCTTTTGAATGTCTTAGAGCTATTGAAATCTTTTTTTATTTCTTCTCTTTTTTCAGCGCTAAGAAGATTGTTCCATATTTCAAGATCGTAAAGCCAATCGGCTTCGGCCTTGTGCATATTTAAATATAGTTTTTCAACTTCAATATCCATCGATATTTCGGAATCCGCTTCCAATTTTTCAACTTCAATAGGCTTTTTCAGGCTCGTATTGATGCCGTCAATAAATCCGGTCAGCTCCTCACTTGAGAGTCCCAATTCTTTTGCCACATCGGAAGTTTTACCCGATATTACAAACTTGCCACCTGTCAGAATTTTGTCATAAGCATCCTTTTCTTTTAGAAAATATGCTTTCCAAAATTCATCATATTCCTCTTGATTCTGCTTATCTTCCGACATTCTATTCCAATCATCGAACAATCCCAATTATTATCTCCCCTTTTTTAGGCAGTGCCCTGTTTTTTTCATTATAGCACACCATTGCCGGCGGGGATAATTTTAAATGCTCGCCTCTATTGGCTTAGTCTGTTGTATATCATTATAGCCGCATCTCCCCTTTTAAGATGGCTTTCCGGATAGAAACTCCCGCCGAAACCATTAACTATTCCAATCCCTTTTGCGATTGCTACATAACCTCTAAGCTCCGGGTATGTCTCGTCGACATCCGCAAACCCCTGCGAAAATATTTTGTCAATCATCGCGACCTTTTCGTATACAAGGCCCCTTATGATATACTTGACCGCATCTATCCTCTCTACAGGAGAAGAGTAATTTATTTCATCCTCTGTAATGATTTCCTGCCTTAGCAGATATGCATACATTTCCTCGATAAACTCATCGTTTCTTTCATCCGGCACATAATAGCCCATAGTATTGATGAAAAGAATGAAGAAATCCTTTTGCGCGATTATATTTTCCGGCAGGAAAGACTCTCCTTCCAGATAGATTCCGTTTTCCGCGAGAATTTCCACAGCTTCCCTGGAATAGTGATTATCCAAATCGTCATATGCCGATATCTCAGGCTCCCGGTACAGGCTTCCGTCACGATTTAGGAGCGAAAGCGTCTCCGCTTCGAAAATGGCCGGTTTTCCCGGCTTCAGCCCATAGGCAAGGCGAACTCCGTCCGTTTTGTTTTCCGTCATGGACATCTGGGCATAATCCTCTTCCATGGGTACGTAAAGCAGCTCGAACCCAATTTTTTCATTAGACGATATTTTTTATATATAGTTCTATTAATTCGGCAATTCTTTTCGCCTAGTATCCCTCGGGATTCCCCTTCTGCCAGCGCCACGAATCGCGGCACATGTCCTCAAGGGTTTTTTCGGCTTTCCATGAAAGTTCCATTAAAGCCTTCGATGGGTCTGCAAAGCATTCTGCAAGGTCCCCGATCCGCCTCTCTGCAATTTCATGCCTGATTTTTATCCCGGTTGCATTTTCAAAGGCTCTCACAACATCGAGAACGCTATATCCCTTTCCCGTGCCCAAATTGTAGGTATGAATACCCTCTGCATTCCTCAGTCTCTCAAGCGCTTTTACATGCCCCGATGCCAGGTCCTCAACATGTATGTAGTCCCTCACACCTGTTCCGTCGGGGGTGTCATAATCGTCTCCAAAAACCATGAGCTTTTCTCTTTTGCCTACAGCTACCTGGGTAATGTACGGCATAAGGTTGTTTGGAATTCCTTTTGGGTTTTCACCTATCATGCCGCTCTCGTGAGCCCCTATCGGATTGAAATACCTTAGAATGGCTATTCTCCAGTTGCTGCCTGATGCATATATATCCCGAAAAATCTGCTCTATCATAAGCTTTGTGCTTCCATACGGATTTGTTGTCGCAAGTGGCATATCCTCGGTCAATGGCGAAGGATTACCGGTGCCGTAAACCGTTGCAGACGAGCTAAACACCATTCTTTTTACTCCGTGCCTCTCCATTGCCAGGCAAAGATTAATAGTTCCTGCTACATTGTTATAGTAATACTCAAGCGGCATCTCTACCGATTCTCCCACAGCCTTTAGCCCCGCAAAGTGAACCACGGCTTCTATGTCATTGCTCGCAAACACGTATTCAAGTTTATCCTTGTCCAGAATATCGCCTTCAATAAACTGGAGTCCCAATCCTGTGATTCTTTCAATTCTTTTAAAGACGTCAGGATTGCTGTTTGATAAATTATCAAGCACAACCACTTTTAGGCCTGCCTCCAAAAGCTTTACAACACTGTGGCTTCCTATATATCCTGCTCCGCCAGTTACAAGAATGCTCATATATATAACCTCCCTATACTCTTTATTAATCTTATTTCATTATTTCCATATTATAATTTCAATACCATCCGGCCGCTCTCCTTCATTACACAAAATATAAATAAAAAAAGCCCCAAAAACCGGGGCTCACTCGTTAAATCCCATTCCTATATTAAATTGCTTACAGCTTCAAACCTCTCACTTCGAGGCGCTTGATCCACAAAAATCTCTCTACATAAATTACAATGCCGCTTTCTTTAGCCTTGGCACTTTTATTCATGTACACCATCACACCGGCCACATCATGCGCTTCATACCTGGACAAAACTTTCGGTTTTGCCATTACAACGAATGGCGTAGGAGCGGATGCTCAGCCCCCACACTTTTGGATATCCACAACCAAAGATTCGGCGCCCTTTGCTTTTATAAGTTTCATTGCTTTTTCATCTATTGTTATTTTCATGATTTTCACATCCTTTCAATCTTATTATACCCTCCGCGGGTATCATTAACCAATATTATAACAGTGTTTAATCCGTTTTTCCATGGGTATATATAAATTAAGCAACATTGATGAATCTCAATCAACCAACGATATGCATTTCGAAGGGACTGAGACCACCAAAAAACTTTGAATTGGAGTTGGAAATCGAATTGAAAATCAGATTAGAAACAAGCTAAAAACCGCACCCCTAATTCATAGGATGCGGTTTTTGGTTCGATATTTAAAATTTTCAAGAAAACAGGTTCCAGAAAACCCTTAAACCAAGCATGAAAATTCCCATAAAAAAGCTTACAAATGCCATGAGCCCAATGTATGAAACCCACTTGGGAACAATCCCTTCCCTGCCATTTTTGCCCCAAAAATGGTCGGCTTTGTTTTTTTTGAGTTTTTTTCCTTCCAAAGTTGCTTTCCTGGTATGATATATTATCAGATAGTAATTAACCAGAAACAGTAGTATCCCTGCGGCAAAAAAAAGAAGAGCCGCTCTTACAATCATGCTCATTTCAAATCCCTCTTTCTACCAAAATAAAGATAATAGGAAACATCTCTTCCCTTGAACTTTTCTGTTAGTTCTTCGATTTCGACTTCATCGAAGACATCCTCCATGCTTTGCTCGAGACGCCTGTCCCTGTCGCAAGACCATATGACACACACACCGCCATTGTTTAAAATGCCCAAAACCACCTGCATAAATTCGCTAGTATAAACCTTTTCGTTGCCTTCGTTAACTAGAAGCATAGGCCCGTTGTCTATATCTATGCAGATTATATCGTGCGATTTTTTAGAATTGATTGCATGATTGTAAAAATCGTCGATATACAAGGCAACTCTTCCAGAATCGAAACAAGACTGTTCGCAAGTCTTGAAATATTTTTTGTTCCAATCCACTATAACCTCTTCCATCTCAACCACATCGATGGATTCAATTCTTTCGTTGCGGCATGCTTCGAAAACAGTAAAACCCATTCCAAGCCCGGCTATGAGTACCGACAATGGTCTTTTTCCTTCAATTCGGCTTGCCGCGTTTCTAATTAAAAATTCTGAAGATCCGCTATTGTAGGTAGCCATTATGAATACACCATTGATTATTATTTCAAAGTCTTCTCTTTCACCATTTTCATATTTCCAAAGCTGAAGCTCCGAATTTTTTGTAAAAACATTCTCAAGCATTTTTCTTTTTTCAAAAGTCATTGGGTTCACCACTTTTTTTCTGTCCTTGTATTAATTCGACAGATCTCGCGGTAATCCTCTTTATTAATAACCCTATCCTATCTTTATGAAAAGAGGCTCTTTGCCCATTGCCTTAAGAAATTTCAAGAAATCCCTATAGCTTATTGTAAGTGTCTCTGTATTATCATTTGGATGAAAGTTGATTTTTTCTGCATTTCCTAGAGATTCGTCAATAACAATCTCAACAATATTTTCAACATCATTTATAAGATTGAAAACAGATACCGCGCCGCTTTCTATCCCCATGTATTCCATTAGCCTTTTGTCGGATCCGAAGCTTAGCCTTTTTTCCCCTAGAATTTTTTTAAGTGAGCCAAGGTCGGCCCTCTTGTCATTGCCTAAAATCACCAAGTATTGCCTGTTGCCTTTGGCATTTCTCAGAAAAAGGTTTTTGCAATGCTCACCCTCAATGCCTTCTGAATATTTGTCTGCTTCTTCGCATGTAAAAACAGCTTTATGTTCGTGCTTTACATACGTTATGCCAAGCTCTTTAAGCTTGTGGTACACCCTTTGCTTTTGCTGAGCCTTCATTGTTTTCATGCTATCCTATACTTATAAAGAGAGGGTCCTTGTCCATTGCCTTGAGAAATTTCAAGAAGTCCTTGTATGTTATTGTAAGTGTCTCCGTGTTGGCGTTTGGATGAAAATTTACTTTTTCATTGCGTTTTAGTGTTTTGTCTACTACAACCTCAACCGTATTATCCGTGTCATTAATAAGATTGAATGGAGATACCGCGCCGCTTTCTATCCCCATGCATTTCATTAGTCTTTTGTCCGATCCGAAGCTAAGCCCTTTTTCCCCCAGAATTTTTTTAAGTGAGCCAAGGTCGGCCCTCTTGTCATGACCCAAAACAACCAAGTATTGCCTGTTGCCTTTGGCATTTCTCAGAAAAAGGTTCTTGCACTGTCCGCCTTCCATATCTGCCGCATATATGTCCAATTCCTCGTTTGTAAAAACAGCAGGGTGCTCATGCTTTACATAAGAAATCCCAAGTTCTTCCAATTTGTTGTACACCTTTTGCTTTCTTTCTTCTACCATTTTCATCATCCTTTCACATCTATTATTTATGAGAAGCGCCAGAACACCCGTGACTTTAGTCGTGGGATGAATGGCAGCATTTGTTAAAAAATGGTTTTAATTAGTTGTTTTTAATTTAGAAAGTCTTCTCTTTGGGGAGAAAAAACATCGATTACCACTCCGGACTCCAGACAAACGCAACCATGCTCCGCATCAGGCGAGGCATAAAGACTATCTCCTGCCTTCATTATCCTTGTTTCTCCATTTAAGAAAAATTCAAATTCCCCGCTGACTATGTAAACGGTCTGTTCGTGGAAATGCGTATGGTTCGGCGCCACTGCTCCCTTTTCAAACCTATTCTCTACAGCCATGAGCCCTCCACCGTATCCCTTGATTGTTGAATGTATGCCCTCTTTTAAATCGAACTTCTTGCCTTCATCGTTTATTACAAACATTTATCTTCCTCCTTTTTCAATCTTGGTATTGTTTATTATCTCTTGTGACAGTCCAAACTTTTCATCCTTCATAGTGCATCCCAATGGCTCTATGTGAACCATTATATCGTATACTGCTTCGATTTCGTCGTGAATCTTCTTTTCAAGCTCATGAGCTATAAGATGAGCTTCATTTACCGGCAAATCCCCATCAACCTCTATGTCCATGTCAACATAAAGAATATCTCCAAATTTTCTGACCCGCGTTCTGTGAGGGTGATTAGCGCCCTCCACCCTTTCGACAATCTCAAACAATGTATCGTAGATGGAAAGGTCCTTGGTTTCCTCCATTACTTCCGAACTGGTTTCAAGGAATATTCCCAGTGCCGATTTCATTACCCATATACTTATGCAAAAGGCAGTTAAAAGATCCAGAATCGGCAAATCAAGAGCAAATGTGAATCCCAAACCCAAAAGAACCGCTATAGATGTGAGTATATCATTCTGCATGTTTTTCGCTGTCGCCGCTATCATTGCGCTTCCCGATTTTTTGGCCATTACATGCTGAATTCTCGATAAAATGAATTTCCCGAATATTGATGCAACTGTAACATAAATAGCCGCTACATCAGGTTTCGCAAGGGTATCTATAATTTTGAAACGTGAGAGAGTGCTGATCATAAATTGCGCTCCCGCAAAAAATATCATGAATGAAAGAAGTTTTGTAGCAACGGTTTCGGCCCTTCCATATCCATATGGATGCTTAGGGTCCGGCGGCCTTTCCATTATCCCTGCTGCAAACAATGTTATCAGCGACATGACTATATCCGTCGCTGAGTCGATTCCGTCACCTATAACCGCCATGCTTCCCGAAAGCACTCCCACAACAAGCTTTGCCGTTGAAAGCAACATGTTTCCTGCGATTCCAATCCACGATGCTGTTTTTATCTGTCTGTTTCTATCCATAATTAACCCCCGCCTCACCGGCGAAATCACTTTTTCCTGTTTGCCCTGAATCTCATTATGTGCATTACATTTAA
The DNA here is from genome assembly GCA_016649995.1 of Peptostreptococcaceae bacterium. Lineage (NCBI taxonomy): Bacteria > Bacillati > Bacillota > Clostridia > Peptostreptococcales > Peptostreptococcaceae > Peptostreptococcaceae bacterium. The sequence goes on along the minus strand of JAENWJ010000031.1, from coordinate 2,368 downwards.
AACAACTGCAATCCATAGAAAAATCATCCTTATGTAATTGCCTGCCTTGCTTTCGTCATAGCCAAAGTACTGCATTCCAAGCCCTAAGGCTAGAAATCCAATTCCGTAGTACAAAAACCTGTAGTCCGCCTGCGGCTTTTGCTTCAGCTTATTGCTTTTATTATTATTCTTGCTCATTGATTTCCATTCCCTCCCCTACAATAATATTCGATGTCAACAACTCATTAAAATCCTTTATTCTATACTCAGCCTTAGTATGCGAGCCAAAGGGATCATACAGCAAAGTTCTGCAGCCAAGAGCCTTTGGCTTTTCATAGTCATTGGCATAATCATCGCCTATAAAAACTATGTTGTCAAAATCGACTCCCGCCAATTCCCTTGCGGCATAATATATTTGGTCGTGAGGCTTTTTCCATCCTATTTCACATGAATTTACCGAGAATTCAAAATGCTCCAGCAAACCCGTCTTTTTTAGTAGATCGCGAACACCGCTTTTAATTTTGAAATTAGAAACAACTCCCAGGTAATATTTCTTGGATAATACGGAAACAGCTTCAATCACTGACTCCTTTGCATAGCACTCGCTTGAATATCTGTTCCAAAACACCTCATCCATATTAGCTACAATTTTTTCGAGCTCTTTACCCTTGACCTTGCTTCCTAGAATTCTTCTATACCTCTCGTTCATTTCGTATTCTTTAAAACGGGGCAACTCCTTTTCTATCTCAATTCGCGCCGCTCTGTAATCTATATAGAAATCCCGGAAATCATCCCACAAAGCCTCTGCTTCAGATCCCTCGAAAGCCCACAAAGCATAGTCTTCAGAATTCGGAAGATTTGTCATGTCGATAAGGGTTTCCATACAGTCGAACAATATCCATTTTTTCATCGCAATCCGCTTCCTCCTGCCGTTTTTTCACCGCACTCGAACCATCTATTGCAAAATTCTCTTTCAAAACGAAGCGTATCCCCCAATTAGAACTCATAAGGCGGACTTATTACAATGAGCTTTTCTCCATTCTTCTTTTCACCCGTTTCCTTAATAATTGTCGATTTTTTTCTCTTCTTACAATGTACCATAATTGATGTCATCAATGAAGATAAAAAGGTTCCGACTTTACACCGGAACCCAAGATTATTTATGAAATGCATTACATATAGCAGTTTTAAGCACTAAGTAGCAAGTGGAAAGTCAAACGTAGAAACGTAGAAACATAAAAATAAATACAAAGAATCAAATACAAAAATTCAAGACCAGTCTCGTTCTTTAGTCACTGCTTTTATCTTTAAACTTTTGTTCTTCCTTTCAACTTTCTACTTTCTACGTTCCACCGCTCTTATCTTTCTACTTTCTACTTTCTACTGCTTTTATCTTTCTACTTGAGCTTGTGTACAAAAAGGCCGCTTCTTAGCTTGGGTTCAAACCATGTCGATTTTGTCGGCATAATCAACCCTGCATCAGCCACCTCTAAAACATCGTCCATTGATGTCGGATACATTGAAAAAGCAACTTTCATGTCTGTAGAAACACGATGTTCAAGTTCTTTTAAACCTCTTATTCCTCCAATAAATTCCACTCTTTTATTTGTGCTCGGATTATCAATCCCTAAAACGGGATTCAATAAATTGTTTTGTAGAATCGCCACATCCAACCTTTCCAATGGATTTTCATCGTTCCATGTGCCGGGCTTTGCGCTAAGCTTATACCATGCGCCATCTACATACATTCCGAAAGTTTTTTCTTTCATGGGTTTAAAGGCTTCTTTGCCTTTCCATTTTTCTATCTCGAATTTGTTTTCTATCTGAATAAACAATTCGTCTTTCGTCAAACCATTGAAATCTTTGACCACACGGTTGTAATCCATTATAAAAAGATCCTCATCAGAAAACAGAACTGATAAAAAGTAATTAAATTCCTCTGTACCGTCGTAATCCGGATTCTCTTTTCTTCTTTTAATTCCAACCTTCGCACTAGAAGCCGTTCTGTGATGTCCATCTGCAATATAAAGATATTCAATATTTTTAAATATCTCCGTTATTTCATTTATGGCCGAGTCATCATCTATTACCCATACAATATGGGTGATGGCATCTTCGCTTGTAAAATTATACTCAGGCATATGGAACTTAATCCAGTTATTCATTATTTTATTAAGGCTATCCTCTTTCCTATAGGCTAATAACAATGGTTCAGTGTTGGCATCGGTTCTATCAATATTGTTTATGCGATCCAGTTCCTTTTCAGGTTGCGTAAATTCATGTTTTTTAACTATTTCATTCAAATATTCATCTATTGATGTACATCCAACTATGCCTGTTTGAACACGACCGCGGAATATTTGTCGATAAATATACAGACAATTCTTTT
>JAENWJ010000030.1 GCA_016649995.1 Peptostreptococcaceae bacterium | reverse complement strand
GCAAGCCCGAAAAAAGTCATTGCCGGCGAAAACGGACGCGCAGCTAAGCTAGAGGTTCAAAACATGAAGCTTGGCGAACCCGATGCAAGCGGACGAAGAAGGCCCCTTCCCATAGAGGGAGATATAGACATCATTGATATAGATTCAGTCATATCCGCAATAGGACAGGGTTGCAATCCCGAGGGACTAAATGAACTTTCCCTTACAAAAAAAGGCACAATTTTAGCGGACGAAGCAACCTTCATGACGAATGTAGAAGGAGTGTTCGCAGCAGGAGATGCCACCAACAAGGGTGCCAATATTGCGATTCAAGCAATAGGAGACGCAAAAAAAGCGGTAGATGTCATGGACAGCTACATGAACGGAGCCATGATTCCCTTCAAGGAAAAATATCATGTTGAAAGAGACGATTTGACAGAAAGCGATTTCGCGGACAGGGAAAAAGCTGACCGAGGAACAATGAGCCATCTTTCGCCGGAGACAAGAAAAACAAATGTTGAAGAAATAATGAAAGGCTTCACTCCGGAAGAAGCAGTGAGGGACGCATCGAGATGTCTTGAATGCGGATGCCACGATTTCTTCGAATGCAAGCTTTTCACATATGCAAACGAGTACGATGTGGAACCCGAAAAGTTCATGGGCGAGGTGCATCACAGAGAGCAGAAAGACGAGCATCCGTTCATACTAAAGAATGCGGACAAGTGCATATTATGCGGACAATGCGTAAGGATTTGCGACGAGATAATGGGCATAACAGCTCTTGGTCTTGTAAACAGAGGCTTTGAGACTATCGTCAAACCCACATTGGAGCAGCCTTTAGTATCATCCGGTTGCATCTCTTGTGGACAGTGCGTAAGCGTATGCCCCACCGGTTCGCTTCAGGAAAAACTTCTTATTAATAAATCTGTTCCAGTGCAGGCGGAAATAACTCAGGGCATTTGTTCTTACTGCAGCATGGGTTGCCAACTAGACGTCGAAACCAAGGGAAAAATGCTTTACAGGGTTCTCCCCGTAAATAACAATCCGGTTGATGGAGGCCTGCTCTGCGTAAAAGGCAAGTTCGGTTACGACTATCACAACACGGATAGGACCTTGGCGCCTATGATCAAAATAAATGGCAAGCTTGTTGAGGCAAAATGGAAGGAAGCCCTTCTACTCACAACAGAAGCAATAAAAGACCTTCAATCTCGATACGGCAAGGACGCTTTGGCTCTACTGGTTTCAGACCATATGACAAACGAAGAAATACACACAATAAAAACATTCGCAAAAGACAGTCTTGGAACCGAAAACATAGCTTCCCTTTCAGCAAAGCCAAACGGCCTTAAGGATGTATTCGGCAAAAACGCTTCTCCTTCCACCATGGAAGAAATGTCATCTTCTGATTTGATTCTTTTCATAGGAAGCGACATCTCCGACACCCATACAACAATGGGCGTCAAAATGAGAAAAGCAGCCAAGAATGGTTCAAAACTAGTGCTTATAACGGACAAGCCCACAAGGCTCGACGACTCGGCCGACATGGCCGTTCAGGTCAAAAACGACCTCGCCTTCCTACGTGAGATTGCCCACGCGGTTATGAAGAGAATATCCGCGGCTCCAAGGACAGAAGGCTTTGAAGCTTTCAAGGCATCCCTTGAAACTTGGGCGCCGAGCGATTCCGCTCTCAAAATAGCCGAGTTATACTTCAAAGCAAAGAAACCTGTAATTGTATTCGACGAAGCAAGAACTACCCTCGAAACGGCAAGACTAATAGCCGGACTCGCTGCAGCTAGCGGCCATGTTGGAAAGGCGCGCGAAGGCATACTGGCCCTCAAGCCTGCAAGCAACTCACAGGGTCTTGCTGACCAAGGAATAAGAGACGCTTCTACGATTAAAGCCATGATTGCTTCCGGAACCATAAAAGGGCTTATATCATTCGGCGAGGACCTTTCGGGGCTTGATCTTGAATCCCTTGAATTCATTATGCAAAGCGGATTCAATGCCGAAAACGCACATTCAAAAACCGATGTTTTCCTTCCGGCGAGCGCTTCATTTGAAACATCCGGAAGCTTCACAAACACGGAAAGACGGGTACAGTTCTTCGAAAAGGCTGTAGATTCCAAGACAGGCTACGAAAACTGGCAAGTGGTTTCTGAAATGGCAGCCATGCTGGGTACTCCACTGAGCTTTACAGGCACACTTAACATCTTCGAAAGCCTCCGATTGGCAAATCCCGACTACATTTCCATAAACGGCAGGGGTTTCTGGTCAGACGGAAGTGGCGACAGCCTCTATCTTGAAAAATTCGCTACGGAAAGCGGCAAAGCCATTCTCTTCCCGGCGGAAGACGGAAAGCTTTTCGAGGCATATGAAACCAAGTATGTTTTGGAAAAGGCCTTCGAGGAGTATCTGGAAAAAGAAAGCTTGAAATAAGTAGCAAAAAGCCCGTTCGGGAAATCCGGACGGGCTTTTTTTCGTTTTATGTCTAAAATTTGTTGCTGTTTTCTCTACTTCTTTTTACGGCTCAAAGCTTGCCTGCTCACTGCGCCCTATTGCTGCTTTTCATAGCGCTTTGTCTCTATGCAAAATCTAAAATTCACAAACTCACTTCGTTTCGGGCCAAGGCCAAAGTGAATTTATTTACGATTTAGCCTTATCCAAAGCTTTGAAAACCAAGCATCGAGCGATGTTTCGCAGTCAAGCACCTTCGCCGTTCTAATCACCAAGTGGAAGATTCTACTTATTAATCATTTCTTTTACTTGCTTCACTATATTGTCAGGAGTGAATCCGAATTTCTCCATTAGCACCGAAACCGGTGCAGACGCTCCAAAGCCTTCCATTGCAAGGATTTTACCTTCTTTGCCGACATACTTGTGCCATCCCATAGGGCTGCCCGCCTCGACTGCCATAATAGGAACACCTTCCGGAAAAACGCTTTCTTTGTAGCTTGAAGTCTGTTCTTCAAATACTTCCCAAGAAATAAAGCTTACAACGCGTACATCGATGCCTTCTTTCTTAAGCCTGCTTGCCGACTTAAGAATAAGAGAAACTTCAGAACCGCTCGCAGTCAATATTGCGTCGGGTACATTTTTTTCCTCTTTCTTCAATGTATAGGCTCCCATGTATGCGGCCTTCCCTACACCCTCAAGGAGAGGCAGGTTTTGTCTGGAAAGAATGATGGCCGATGGACCTTCTTTGTATTCAAGTGCCTGAATCCAAGATATTACTGTTTCCTTTGCATCAGCGGGTCTGAAAACCTTGAGACCCGGAATGCATCGCATTGAGGCCAGATGCTCTATTGGCTGATGCGTAGGTCCGTCCTCTCCGACTCCTATGCTGTCATGGGTATAGATGTATATTACGGGCTGCTTCATTAGTGCGGAAAGTCTGACGGCAGGCTTCATGTAATCAAAGAATACCATGAATGTAGACCCGAAAACCCTAAGTCCTCCATGCAATGACATGCCGTTTAAGATTCCGCCCATTGCGTGTTCTCTTATGCCAAAATTGATATTTGCCCCTTCCGGAGAACTTTTTTGAAAATCGCCTTTTCCTATAAGCCTTGTTTTAGTCGATGCATTAAGGTCCGCAGAGCCTCCCATAAAGTTTCCTATGTGCTCAGAAAGCAGGTTAAGAGTTCTACCGCCGCTTACGCGGGTTGCTTCGGAATCTTTTTCAAAAGTCCAGAGGCGCTTGTCATTTTTTGCACCTTGAGGAAGACTCTTATCATGCCATGCCTTCCATTTTTCAGCTTTTTCAGGATATTTTTTTTCGTATTCATCGAAGAGATTGTACCATTCATCTCTTTCTTTTTCTTTTATCGCCCTAAGAATACGCATGTTATTCTCTACATCCTCCGGAACTGTAAATGCCGGATAATCCCAGTTCTCGGACTTGCGCATTTCGGCAATCTCTTCCTCTCCAAGTGGAGAACCATGGACTCCCGATGTGCCGGCCTTGTTAGGGCTTCCGTATCCTATAACGGTTTTTGCCATAACAATTGTGGGCCGCTCCGTTTCTTTTTTAGCGGAATCAATTGCCTCGGCTATTGCATCTGAATCGTTTCCGTCCGAAACCTTTATCACCTGCCATCCGTAGGCTTCGAATCTCTTGCCTGTATCCTCTGTAAATGCTATATCAGTTTTTCCATCTATGGTGATGCCATTGTCGTCATATATGGTTATCAGCTTTCCTAGTCCGAGGTGTCCCGCAAGTGAAGCCGCTTCGGCTGTTACACCCTCCATCATGTCTCCGTCACCGACCAGAACATAGGTAAAATGGTCAACAGGTTTCATGTCGCCTGTATTAAATTCAGCAGCAAGCCTTTTCTCGGCTATAGCCATTCCTACGGCATTTGTGAATCCCTGTCCCAATGGCCCAGTGGTAGTTTCGACACCCGGTGTATGTCCGTATTCGGGATGTCCCGGAGTCTTGCTTCCCCACTGCCTAAAATTCTTCAGATCATCCATTGTCAGATCATATCCGAAAAGATGCAAAAGCGTGTAAAGCAACATAGACCCATGGCCGGCCGACAACACGAAACGATCCCTGTCCGGCCATGCCGGATCCTTGCCTGAACCCTTCAGGAAACGGTTCCACAATGTATAGGCCGCAGCCGCAGCTCCCATAGGTAAACCCGGGTGTCCCGAATTAGCCTTTTGAACACCCTCTGCCGATATGAATCTTATGGTCTTAATTGTTTTTTCTTCTAAATTATTCATTTATTCCCTCCGCATTCATTCCAATTTCCGATTTGTTCTTTTATATTATAACAGAAAACTCTCGTTTTATCGTTGATTTGAAAGCCTTTATGCGCTTATATTAAAGTTTTTTGAAAATAGGTGGAGAAGTAAATGAATTAAAACCCATCCATTACAATTATGTTTAATTTACACGATAAATTCATATTTATGGTACACTCATATTGAAAAGATTTTTATAATCAGGGAGGAAAAACTATGAAAAAGCCCGCCGTTTTAATGATACTCGATGGTTATGGATTAAATAGCAATTCATACGGAAATGCGATTATGAAGGCCAAAAAACCCAACATTGACAGGCTGTCAGAGCAGTGGCCTACATCCAAGCTTAAAGCCAGCGGACCATATGTTGGGCTTCCCGACGGACAGATGGGCAACTCCGAGGTGGGGCACCTAAACATCGGAGCAGGCCGCATAGTATACCAGGAGCTCACCCGTATCACCGGAGAAATAGAAAACGGTAAATTCTACAACAATTTCGCGTTTATGCAATCTGTTTCGAATGCGATGAAGCATGACAGCGCGCTTCACTTATGGGGTCTATTGTCGGACGGCGGCGTCCACAGCCACATCGAACATCTATACGCGCTTTTAAAGCTGGCACGAAATGCCGGTCTCAAGAAGGTCTATGTACACGCCTTTCTCGATGGGCGCGACACGGCTCCCAAAGCCGCCAAGGGTTTCATAAAATCACTCGAGGAGCGAATGGAACGCCTCGGCATAGGAGAAATAGCAACTATTTCAGGCCGCTATTATGCAATGGACCGGGACAACAGATGGGACCGTATACAATTGGCCTATGATGCAATGGCAAACGGCCGTGGAGAAGAATCCGAAAGTGCCTTAAAAGCACTCGAGAGAGCGTATAAGAGAGGCGAGACAGACGAGTTTGTCAAGCCATCTGTAATAGTAAAGGACGGTGCGCCCGTTGCAATTGTAAATAAAAACGATTCCGTCATCATGTTCAATTTTAGGCCCGATAGGGCAAGACAGATAACGCGCGTATTCACAGATAAAAACACAACCTCGTGCAAACGCGAAAGGGGATTAATTCCTCTTCACTATGTTTGCCTGACTCAATACGATCAGACAATGCCAAATGTCAGGGTGGCATACGAACCCCAGTCCCTTGTCAACACGCTCGGCGAATATGTTTCAATAAAGGGCATGAAGCAACTTAGAATAGCAGAAACGGAAAAATATGCCCATGTAACATTCTTCTTCAATGGAGGAAGGGAGGAGCCATTCCCAGGAGAAAAAAGGATTATGGTGCAATCTCCAAGGGTTGCCACATATGATTTAAAGCCGGAAATGAGTGCAAGGGAAGTCTGCGACAAACTCATTTACGAAATTAAAAACGGATCCCACGATTTCATATTGGTAAATTTCGCGAATTCGGACATGGTAGGCCACACAGGTATTTTTGATGCGGCAGTAAAAGCAATTGAAACCGTTGACGAATGCGTAGGAAAGGTATCAGACGCAGTGCTTGAAAAAGGCGGTTTTCTATTCATCACGGCCGATCACGGCAACGCAGATGAAATGCTAGATAAAGATGGAAACGTTATGACTGCACACTCGCTCAATCCCGTTCCGGTAATATTGCTGGGAGCCGGAAAGGATATTAATCTGAGAGAAGGCAAGTTGGCAGACATAGCACCTACCCTTCTTGAGCTAATGGAACTCCAAAAGCCCCGCGAAATGGACGGAGTATCCCTCATAAAAAAATAAACCTTAAATGGCGGACGCCTACTATAAGCGTCCGCCATTTAAGGTTTATTAGATATTTTAAAATTTAAAGACCAGTGCTGCATACGCTCCGATCAAATTTTAAAAAAAACAGAATCGGCATTCCGATTCTAAATATTTTTTTTGGGTCTTGTGGCTAAATACCACCATTGCCGACAATACTCCTCCGGCTCCATACTATACTCCAAAAGAATTCTCATCAGTTTCCTCGTAATGCGAAACATCGCCAAATTTTAAAATTTCATATCCTTCCTCGTTGAACCTTATATGGCTAACACTCGTTGGCCGAATGATTGGCTCATCCCACACCTGATTAATCGTACGGTTCAAGTAATGCCCCATCAAAAGCTTCAGTACGGCCCCGTGTATGACAAGTGCTACCTTTCTGCCTTTGTTTTTCTCGAGGATATTTGAAACCGCATAGACAACACGCTCTTTTGCCTCATTGAAGGTTTCTCCCCCAATAGGTCTGCAGGTTTCGGGAGTAAACCTGAAGGAATCGAAAATTTCAGGGTCTTCTTCCTTGATTTCCATGAATTTGCGACCCTCCCATTCACCAAAATTTATTTCCTTTAATTCATCAAGGCGTATTATATCTATTTCCCTATCGCCTCTGAATATCTTTGCCGTATTGTAAGCCCTGTCGAGTGTGCTTGTGTATATTATGTCTATTTGGCAACCTTTATACGCGTCGGAAAGCCACCCTGCTTGCCTTAAACCCAAAGCAGTCAATGGCGAATCCAGATTGCCTTGAATCCTGTTTTCCAAATTCCACTTGGTTTGTCCATGTCTTATTAGATATAAATCAGTCAAATGAATCATTTCCTTTCTCAAGCTGTCCCTTGACAGCATCTATTTTTTCATCGTTTTCAATTATAAACAACTGCACCCTAGTATCTCTTTTGGGCAACATGACGTTTCTATCTCTTGCCTACACGGTTAACATTTATGAAAGCCAGAAGCGCAAATGCCAATGCGAATCCCGACCCAATGTATCCCCTGTAGGGCTGAAACGAGCTTCCCAGGCGTCCCAATATGCTTGACACCACCGCCAGCACAATCAATCCGATTATGTTCTGTTTCTGTCTTTTATTCATTAAATTTCCTCCCGTATTACGGCTCTTTCCTTTTATTATACACCATAGGTGCACTTTAATTAACCTAAGTGTCATATGCGCTCATCCAATGGGTATATATGGGTGTATGATTAAATAATCAAATCGGCAACAAGCTCGATGCATCCACCGTGGCCTTGGGTCTTGTATGCAGAATGCTTGCAGTGAACGAAAGTCTTTTTAAGGAAATCCTCAACGAAAACTATAATAAGGCGGAGGGACGGGTTGATTGAAGCGTTTGAGTAGGGGCAGTAGAAAGTGGAAAGTGGAAAGTGGAAAGGAAGTACAAAAGATTAAAACTGTAAAGCCCTTAATTTTTCAGACTTACTTTACTGATTAACGACTCAAGACTTACCCAAAGGGGTAAAAAACTACGCATCGCACGATGCCGTTCAATCCAAAACTTCAACTAGCTTTGTAAAGCTTACACTGTAAAAAAAAAGCAACAAAAGAAGCCTGCATTTATGCAGGCTTCTTTTGTTGCTTTTCAAATAAATAGGCTGATAAAATGCCTTTAGTTCAAAACGTCAATATATTTAATATTAGTATTACTCTCAGACTTATGAGAACCTTCTAGTTCGAGGCACCGGTTTAAGAATGCGAGTGGAGCGTATTAATAATACGTGACTGAGCGTTCTTAAATCGAGTAACGAAGAAATTGGAGTTTCTCATATGTCTGAGTCAGGATTCTCATCGGTCTGAATCACATGCGTTTTTTGTATATGGCATCAGCCTTCGCCAATATAAAAAGCTCCCTCTTTTCCATAAGCTTGCCCAGGTATACGCTGATTTCTGTGTTTTCCATGTTGACTATCTCGTTTATGTTGTCGAAGTTATCCAAATTCTCCATTCCGATGAATAGATATGTGGCTGCAATTTCCGCCTGGCACCAGTCGAAAAGTTCATCAGGCGCATCCTCGTATTCATTGATGATTTTCTGATAAACCTCTATGGCGTTCATGTAGTCCTTTACTCCTTTGTACCCAAGAAGGTCAGCAATAGCCTTGAGCGCTGCATAGTAAACCTTCGGTTCCTCATCCTTCGAATCTTCAATAATGCCATTGTAAAGCTCAATCGCATCCCTGTATTGGCGCCTTCCTGTCGTTTCCCTTGCCTCTCCAAAACGCTTTTCCCATTCCATTATTCTTCCTCCCCAACTATTTTTTCTACTAATCCCAATATCTCGCTGTGAATGTCATCTATGCTTCTGACCTTTCCGTTTTCCGCGCAAGGAACGACAATCCATCCCCCGTCCCTTGCAACTTCTATTGCGTTCTCGTATGATTTTTTTAGATAGTCCTTATCCTTTTCGTGTATGTCCTTTTCTTTTTTCCCCGTAATTTTATTGTTTCTATCCTTCATGAGACGCCCGCTTATGTCAGGGGGCATGTCAAGGAATACCACACAGTCCGGAACGGGAAGACCCAGCTTAACGAATTCGAGGTCCCACAGCCATTCCATAAAATCTTTTCTTTTCTTTCCTTCTGAAATTTTAGAGGCCTGATGGACCATGTTTGCGGTCGTATACCTGTCAGCCACAATCCATCCTCCATCCTCGTAGAATTTTTTCCATTCTTTTGTATATGAAGCGAATCTGTCAACGGCATAGAAAAGCGATGCAGTGTACCCATTGACATCATCGGGATTTTCGCCGAATTCCCCTCCCAAATACATCTTCACAAGGCTCGAGGACGGGCTGTCGTAGTTAGGATAGGCAACCTTTCGAACATTCTCATTTTCAAGCTTAAGCGCATCGAACAGTTTCTGCGACTGGGTCGCCTTTCCGCTTGAATCCGTGCCCTCAATGACTATCAGTTTTCCCTTCATTCTTTCCCCACCTCATTTTCGTCAATTATTAATACTTTTTTCCATTCCGAATCATAGGAAGTAGTGGCCTTTTTCTTAGATTCTTCAAGGTCCCTCAAATAACTGATTGTCTCCTTCATAATGCGTTCTCCCGGACAAACCAACGGAATGCCGGGTGGATAAGGCATAAGATATCCCCCCGAAATCATCCCTTCCGCCTCGAGTAGGGGAACCTCTCTTACTGTTTTATAAAAAGCATTACCTGGAAGAATTGCCATTTCAGGTATTCTGTAGCTGTATTCGGATTCCCCAACAGTCATCCTATAAAGCGATTTGTCGCTTGCTATCGATTCCAAGGCCGCCTCAGCCCTTGCAAAATCGTTTTTAGAATTGGCGACCGACGACACGAGCAAGGCGCTGCTGCGCCCGGCCATTTCAACATATATTTCGTACTTTTTCCTTAAAATTTCCTCAACGCAAAATCCCGAGATCCCAATGCGCGAAAAATCCAACAATATCTTGCTTTCATCGAGATCGAATCGGGTCTCCGTTTGCAAGGTTTTTCTTTCCCAAATCTTTATGTCGGTGTTTTTTTTCAGCCCCTCGGCAAACCTTCCGATTTCGCCGAAAAGACGCTCCATCAGAAAACGTCCTTCCTTCTCCATTATTTCCATTGCAGAGTCGATTCCAGCCATTAATAGATACGAAGGACTCGAGCTTTGATACACAGACAGCATTCTCCTCATTCTGCTAATGTTAACACGTTTTGAATTTATGTGCAGCATTGATCCTTGGGTAAAGGCCGGCAAAGTCTTGTGTGTGCTTTGAACAACCACATCGGCACCAAATTTGAGTGGCGAATCCGGAAAAAGTTCTGAAAAACCCAGGTGGGAACCGTGTGCGCTGTCCACCAAAAGAAGTGCGCCTTTTTCATGGACAATTTTTGTTATGGCTTCAATATCGAAGCAAATACCGTCATATGAAGGATATGTTAGAATCACCAAGCTTATTTGCGGATTGGCCTTAAATGCCTCCTCCACCTGCCCGGGCTCAATTGAAAGCTTTCTGCCAGGTGATGCCGAGAATTTCGGTTTGATATATACCGGCTCCAATCCATTTATCGCTATTCCATGAAAAACCGAACGATGGCAATCCCTCTGCAGCAAAACCCTGTCTCCCGGAGTTGCCATGGCTGAAATTGCGGCAAGAATCCCGCCTGTTGTTCCATTTACGAGAAAAAAACTTTCCATGGCGCCGTAGACCTTTGAGGCTCGGCGCTGCGCCTCCAATATCAATCCCTTCGGGTCGTGCAGATTATCCGTTTCAGAAAGTTCTGTAAAATCCAGTTTTCCCATTTCTTTAAAAACGGGGATATCCGAAAAAATACGGCCGTTTTTATGCCCCGGCACATGAAAAGAAACCGGTTCTCTTTTGCCGATTTTAACAAGCCGGTTAAGAATTATATTGTTCCGCATAATAAAACCCTCCCTGATACAATACATTATATTGCATTAAATGTTTCATTGAAAGAGGGCTGGCAATTCCATTTTGAAAAACAAAGGCAATCGCCCCTTTACAAAGAATTTTGGATGATGTAAACTAAATTTATTAGTATAAATATACATTATTGTGCATATTATTAAAGGGATGGTATTCAATGAAAGAATTCCTGAAAGTTAATGACGTTCTCGTTGAAAACAAGCGCAAAACACGAAAGAACTGCGATATGACAAAAGATAGGTTCATGAAAAGTTCTTTTGACTCCGTTTTCAAAAACAGAAAAAAGAATCGATTCTTTTAAATAAGCGCCTGTGTGCAAAGGTTGAATTATATTTGCATTTAAGGGGTAAATGCTCTATAGTAAATTAATATTATCAAAATATTCTGGAGGTCTTATACATGTTGGCAAAGAAATTGAAGTTTATTACACCATCTTACACTCTTGGCATTGCATCAAAGGTGAAAATCCTCAGGGAGTCCGGAGAAAAAATAATCAATCTTAGTATTGGGGAACCGGATTTTTACACGCCCGAAATTGCAAAGGACTGGGCTAAAAAAGCAATGGATGGAAACAAGACAAAGTACGATTCCGTTTCAGGCCTCAAGGAACTGAAACAGGCTATAATTGAGAAATTCGAGAATCAAAACGATTTGTACTATACCGAAAGCGAAATTGTCGTTTCGAGCGGAGCCAAGCATTCCATAACGAATTCACTAATAGCCACTCTTGATCCCGGAGACGAGGTTATGATACCAAAACCATACTGGGTAAGCTACCCTGAAATGGTTAAGCTTACAGGCGGCGTTCCTGTTTTCGTAGACACTCAAAAGGACAACAACTACAAGGTTGCTCCAAAGGATTTGGAAAAAGCATTGACTTCAAAAAGCAAAATGCTTTTCATCACAAATCCGTCAAACCCTAGTGGAGCCGTATATACCAGGGATGAGCTTTTAGCAATAGGGACCTGGTGCGTCGAAAATAATATCTGGATTATGGCTGATGAAATCTACGAGAGAATAACCTTCGACCGTCCTTTTGTCTCCATTGCGTCTTTATCCGAATCTATAAAAAAACTTACCATAACAGTAAATGGAATGTCAAAATCCGCAGCAATGACAGGCTGGAGAATAGGCTATACAGGCTCCACGGAAGAACTTGCAAAGGCTATGAGCGCAATACAGGGCCATCTGGTATCCCATCCCGCAACCATCTCACAGTGGGCAGCCTATGGAGCCATGGCTTTTTGCCAAAGCGAAACCGATAAAATGGTAGAAACATATAAGACCAGAAGAGACATAGCAGTCAAGCTGCTTGAAGACGCAAAGGATATTTTTCTTGTCAAGCCGGAAGGCGCCTTCTATCTTTTCATCGATTTATCCGCATACAAATCCTTCTTCCCTGAAGCAGAAAACTTTTCGGTTGCCTTTTGCGACAAATTGCTCACCGAAAAGAAAATCGCAATTGTTCCCGGAATGGCCTTCGGGATGGACGATTTCGTACGTATAGCATACGCCTGCGACGAAAAAGAACTTGTTGCCGGTCTTGAAGGTATTAAAGACTTCCTTTCCGAATTAAAATAATTCGCAAGAAAGCCCTGGCGCAGTAGTCCGGGCTTTCTTGCGCAACAAAAAATGACCGGGCTTTTCAGCTCGGTCATTTTATTCTTTTCTATGCCTCTTCTTTTTCTTCTATTTCTGCTACTTCTTCTACCTCTTCGGTCTCAACTTCCGCTCTTGTTACAGTAACTAGCGAAACAACTACATCGTCAGGATCTTCAAAGACTTCAATATCCGCATTGCTGTAGATAGGAAGATCCGCAACGGTTATGGCATCTGTATCGTTAAGCAATTTGCAGTCTACTTCGATCGTTTGAATCAAGTACTTAGGCAATGTCTCGATCTCGATTTCTTGAAGCTGCTGCTGAACAACCTTGTTTCCGATTTCAACAGCGCTCCTGTTGAATACATGTACGGGAATTTTTACTTTGATTTTTTCGCCTTCTGTCAGCTCTTGAAAATCAATATGGATTACATTCCTTTTAACGGCATCCCTTTGAAGTTCTTTTATGATTACCAAAATTTCCTCTTCGCCTATTTTGATATTCATGCTTGAACCAGGTGCCATACTATCATTAAAACGCTTAATCTCATTACCAAGAAGCTTAATGGCGCGGTTTTCCGAATGTTTGCCATACACCATGGCAGGGACCATTCCATCGACGCGGAGTTTTTTCAACCCCGTTGTTGAGCCGGTTTCCCTTTTTTCCGCTATAAGAATTATATCTTTCATCTGTCGTGCTCCTTTCATTTAAGTTCTTTTTATAGTATATCAGAAATATAGCCATCTCCAACTTTTTCTTTACAATTCCCTTCTGCCTTCCACCGCCTTTGCCAATGTCACCACATCAGCATATTCCAAATCTCCACCTACGGGAATTCCGTGGGCAATTCTGGTAATTCTTATGCCGGTGTTTTTAAGCAGACGGGCCAGGTACATTGCCGTTGCCTCTCCCTCGATGGTCGGATTGGTCGCCAAAATAATTTCCTTCACCTCTTCGGAATGTTTCTGGAGCCTTACTATAAGCTCTTTTATTTTAATATCCTCAGGGCCTCTGCCTTCCATTGGTGAAATTGATCCGTGAAGCACATGGTACAGACCCGAATACTCCCTGGTTCTTTCCATTGCCGCCACATCCCTGGGAGATTCGACGACGCATATCGTGCCACGATCCCTTCCGGGATGTGAACAGATGTTGCACGGGTCGTTCTCTGTTATGTTGAAACAAACCGAGCAAAAAATTATTTTCTTTTTAGCTTCCACCATGGCCTTTGCCAAACCGTAGACATCCTGCTCCCTAGTCTCCACAAGGTGGAATGCCAGCCGTTGTGCTGTTTTTCTTCCAATGCCCGGAAGCTTTGATAATTCGTCAATCAATCGTGCTATGGGCGCAGCAAACTCTTCCATTGTGACCCCTCTTTAAAAGCCCGGTATGTTCATGCCTCCGGTCAATTTCCCTAATTCCTTTTGTTGGTAGTCTTCGACCGTTCTAACAGCTTCGTTGACAGCAGCGACAATCAAGTCTTGAAGCATTTCCACATCATCCGGATCCACCACATCCGGAGCTATTATCATTTCAAGTATTTCCTTTTTGCCGTTTATACGAATTTTGACAGCTCCGCCTCCCGCCGTCACTTCCATTTCTGCCACATCTATTTCGTCTTGCTTTTTCTGCATGCCCTGCTGCATTTTCTGCGCCTGTTTTAACATTTTGTTCATATCACCGGGCATTCCCGGCATTCTATTCTTAGCCATTTTCCCCTCCATGTTTATTGTCTTCAGTCTTCTATTTCTATGAGTTTTTCAAACCCTTTGAAAACTTCCTTTATTCGGGCCTCTTCTTCGCCCGATTCAACCGCTTCGCCTCGAGATCCCTCCATTATGCACTCAATATTTACATCAAAACCCGTTTCTTCCAGAATAGCATCTTCGATTATCCTTTTGCTTTCGAGTCCGCTAATCTTATTCATATGCACGCTATAGCCCTCTTTAAAAAGCAATATGAGGTTGCCATTTTTTATGTCCTTTGGAACAGCTTCCCTTAAAAATGCGTGTGTTGATCTGTTTTTCACCCTGATTTCGTTTAACACATCGTTCCACTTATCCATCAACTCCGAAAAAATGTTCGTCTCTTCAGACATAGGATCATTCGGTATTTCCCGGGAAATATCTGTTTCGAGTGTCTTACTCGATATCTTTTCGACTATTGCCGCCGGCCTTTTGCCTGAAATAACCTCCGGCTCTTCGATCTTGGGCAGTTCCTGCGGTTCTTTTTTAGCTGCCGGCAAAGCAAGTCCGTGTTTTTTTATTTTCGCCAATTCACTTTCGGCTTTATCAAGCCTTTGCAAAACGGCTTCAAGAGAATTGTCATACTCAGGCCTAAGTAGCCTAAGTATAAGCATTTCCAGCAATATCCTCGGCTGCGGAGCATACTTAATTCTGTATTCATAATCCGAAAGCAGGTCAAGCCCTCGGAGTATGAATGTCATTCCAGCCTTTTTTCTCTGTTTCTTCAGGCGTTCAAGCCGCTCCGGTCCCACGCCCAATATCTTTTCTGCCGATTCCTTTAACCCTGCAATCATGAGGGCTCTCATATACTGCGTAAGGTCTTTGAGAAACTGGTTAGTTTCTTTACCGGCGGAAAAAATTTCTTCAAGTTTTTCGAATGTTCCATCGGCATCCCTGTCTATTACACACTCCATGAATTCGAAAAGAAATCCATCAGCCGAAATTCCTAGAACGCTCTCAACAACATCCTTGGTGACAGCCCCCTCAGAAAAAGCAAGGCATTGGTCAAGAAGACTCAGTGCATCTCGAACGCCTCCATCTGCATTGTGCGCTATCAAGCGTAGAGCCTCTTCCTCAGCATCTATTTTCAAATCTGAAAGAATATACTTGAGCCGCCCCATCAAATCAGACTGCCCCACTCGCCTGAAATCGAATCTTTGACATCTCGATCTTATGGTTTCGGGTATTTTTTCAGGCTCTGTTGTTGCCAATATGAAAACCGTGTGAGCGGGCGGTTCCTCGAGTATTTTAAGCAAGGCGTTGAAAGCGCCCTTTGAAAGCATATGAACCTCGTCGATTATATATACCTTATTCTTTGCTTTGGCCGGCGCATAGCGAGCATTTTCTCTGAGTTCCCGCACATCGTCTACGCTGTTGTTGGAAGCCGCGTCTATTTCGACCACATCCATTATGGCCTCTCCCAGAATCCCTCTGCATACCTCGCATTTATTGCAGGGTTCGCTGCCAAATGGTTCTAGGCAGTTTATTGCCCTTGCCAATATCTTTGCCGTTGAGGTTTTTCCGGTTCCCCTAATGCCGGCAAATAGATATGCGTGGGCTATGCTTCCCTGCCTTATTTGGTTTTTAAGTGTATCAACTATGGATTCCTGGCCTATTACATCCTCAAAGACCATTGGGCGGTACCTTCTGTATAGAGCCGTATACGACATGTAATAAGCCTCCTTGCAATCTATTAAGATTATACAACAAAAACTGCTCCTCTACCACCTGTTGACACTCCTCGCCCAAAAGCGAATTAAAAGAAGCCCGTCAAAAATGACGGGCAATCCTTTTATTATTTAATTAAATGCCGCGCACCTGACTTCGACACAATCCCCCAAGCGTTACTGCAGTAGTTGGCTCCAACCAGGATCCCCTGCGGCACATGAAAGGTCCCGCTTATGGCTGCTTCCTTCCGGACCTGACCAGATTCACAGGTTTTCATTGCGCAGGACCCGATTTTCAACACTACTTGCTGCAGGCAGACCCCAAAAAATATATGCCTAAGACAGGAATTCAATCCTGCTGTAGCGGATTGCAGGTTACAGGGCACCGCTATCTCCCCATCTAGCGCGGCAAACCTCAAATCCATAGTTTCATTATATATTCTAAACTATACGCTGATATAATACAACCTTTATTCCGGGTCCGCAAATCAATCTCTACATCTATTTGCGCCATGCATCAGCTATTTAACAACAATAGGCAACACGATGCTGCTCGGCATTGGCCTCGTTATGTCACTCGTTATTATTGCAACCCTTTCACCTTTTGAGACGATTTCACCAAGCCTCTTGGATTCTATTGGGTTTTCTAAAGCCCGTTTCACTTCCTCTTTTCCCGTCAGCAAATGTTCCGTCTCATTCAGGAGCAGGGTTCTCATATAGTTTTGCGAATTGATTTCAAAATCAATCTTGCCTTTTGCATATTTAAGTTCCACTTTCATAAAAATCATCTCCTATTAAGTCTATTCATATTCCCATATGCTCAATGCAGATATATTTTGTTCCGAAATTTTCCCATATTCCTTTTTCAAAAATCCTACAGAAAGATGCGTTCATCCTTTTGGATGAACGCATCTTTCATTTTTGGCGGAGAGCACGGGACTCGAACCCGCGGGGCCTTACAGCCTTACTCGCTTTCCAGGCGAGCCCCTTAGCCACTCGGTCAACTCTCCACATCATTTATTTCGTTCTAAGCTCCCTGAAAAAACTCTTCATTATTCCGGAGCATTCGTTTTCGAGGATTCCCTTTTCTACCTTCGGAAAATGATGCAATAGTCCGTCCTCAAGAAGATTGTAAACCGAACCGACTCCGCCCGCCTTTGAGTCCATTGCACCTATGAAAACCTCATCTATGCGCGCCTGCAGGATTGCTCCTGCACACATCACACAGGGCTCTATAGTAACATAGATCTGCGACTCTGTCAATCTCCATCCCCCGAGTTTTTCGGCGGCCCTGCCTATTGCAATTATCTCGGCATGGGCAAGCGGGCTCTTGCCTGTTTCTCTCAGGTTATGCCCTCTGGCTATTATTTCATTTCGTCTAACGATAACAGCCCCGACAGGCACTTCTCCCTTTTGATAGGCCTTTCGCGCCTCCTTCAATGCTTCAAGCATGTATCCACTTTTATCCATCTGCTCACCTTCGTTGCCTTTCCGTTTATTCTCCGGAAAGTGCTTCCGCAAGATTCTTTGATGCCTCGTAGAACAGTGTAGTATCCATGCCTACCGCAATGAGATTGAACCCTTTTTCTTTAAATTTCAATGCCTGCTCTGTATTTGGAGCAAAGATGCCCGAATATTTTCCGTATTTTTCGCATACTGATATTATTCGGTCAAGAGCATTTTCTATGCGCTCATGGCCTACCTCCCCCGGGATTCCAAGGGATTGAGAGAGATCAAATGGCCCAACAAACGCCATATCTACACCAGGACACCCTATGATTGCGTCGAGATTGTCAAGCGCCTCCTGGCTTTCTATTTGCACCGAAACCAGCGTCTCGCCGTTGGCTTCTTTAAAGTATTCAAGTATGCTTTTGCTGCCAAAGTCCGAGGATCTTGGAAGCGCAACTCCTCTGACTCCGGAGGGATAGTATCTCGACCATTTTGCAATTGCTCCGGCTTCATCCGCATTTGAAACCTGCGGAACCACTATGCCGCAAACACCTGTATCAAGCGCCCTAAGCACATCGGTTCTGCTGCCGCTTGTGGCTCTTGCCAGTGCAGTAAGACCTCTTAGCTCGGCCGCCCTAGTAAGGTTCTGCACAGTCTCGAATGTAAACGGACCGTGCTCCATGTCTAAAATAACAAAATCAAGTCCTGCAAGCCCCATTATTTCGATAGCCTCAGGAGAATTGAAATTGCAAAACATGCCAAAAACCGACTCTTTCCTTTTCATCTTCTCAAGAACTTTATTTTTCATTATTATCTCCTCCATTCTTAACTGTTCTTTTGTAAATCTGCCTATTGTCAAGGGTCCAGACCCTTTCGGTGAACTCTCCATCTTCAGTCTTGTCAAGATTATTGAAGAAGTCATACATC
The DNA here is from genome assembly GCA_016649995.1 of Peptostreptococcaceae bacterium. NCBI lineage: Bacteria > Bacillati > Bacillota > Clostridia > Peptostreptococcales > Peptostreptococcaceae > Peptostreptococcaceae bacterium. Next base: position 1,362 of record JAENWJ010000030.1, on the reverse strand, counting down.
CTTGCATCTATCATGTCCAAATAGTGCAAAAGCTCCGCCTCCGGTATCATTGGCTTTCTTGGGCTTCCGAATTCCGGCTCATAGTGGTGCGAAAGAACCATGTGCTTCAAAAGCAGAACCGTTTCCTTTGGTGTATCAAGAATTTCGCCGGCCTTTTCGATATCCGTTATTCCCTGTATTATGTGACCAAGCAACTTTCCTTCTCTTGTATAATCTGATACTATGCCCATTTCATCGGATTCCATCTCAACGGTCTTTGCCAGGTCATGCACGATTACGCCTGCATAAAGCAGATCTTTGTCTATCCTTTCATACACCGAGGCAACCTTTTCTCCAACCCTCAGCATTGTAAGCGTATGATACAAAAGTCCACACCTTATAGCGTGGTGGTTGCTTTTAGCTGCCGGATAGTAAGAAAGCTTGTCTTTGGCTTTCTCGAGTAGATATCCCGCCAATCTCTTGATATCTTGATCAACTATGCCTTCAAGGTATGAAACAACCTCCCCATACATGCTTTCAAAGCTTTCGGGAGCACTTTGCACGAAATCCTCCATGTCGATTCCGTCTTCTTCGGTTGCCTTTCTGATTTTTTTTATAGTAAACTGAAGGCTTCCCTTCCACAGAGAAAGGTCACCTCTCGCCTTCACAAGGCTTCCTGAACCAAACTGGCTCTCGGCGCTCTCGGAAGCGTCCCAAATTTTCGCATTGATTTCACCGGTCTTGTCTGAAAGTTTCAGATCTGCAAAAAAACTGCCGTTTTTTGCCTTTCTGACCGATATCGATTTTATAATGTAAAAACCCTGCACCATCCCTGGAGTTTCCATCTCTGAAATCTTATATTCCTTCATCAAACCACCCTTTTTTTATGCCTAACACTATCCTAACACAAGTCAAAGCTATATGAAATCCATCATGGCTTTATTTTACAAAAGACGGTCTCCGTTTGTTTTCAAGTACAAAAAAAAGACCTCCAAATAGATAATCTAATTCAAATTAATCAGACTGTCTACTTTGAAGGTATGATATCCTTTCGCTCAATACCAAATCTTTTTATATTACTTGAATTCCGCAAATAGCTTTTCGAAATCCTCTTTGCTGTCTTTGATATGATACACATGCTTATCTTCCGGGAACTTAGATTCTTTAACGTCCGAAACATATTCCTTCATAGCGTTTATCATAACCTCTGCAACGTTTGCATATTTCTTTGCAAACTTAGGAGTGAAGGCTTGGAACATTCCTAACATATCTCCGCATACTAGGACCTGCCCATCACAAGGCTCTCCAGCCCCTATGCCATATACGGGTATAGTAAGTGTCTCAGCAATGAATTTTGTTAACTCTGGGGGAATTCCTTCAAGT
>JAENWJ010000029.1 GCA_016649995.1 Peptostreptococcaceae bacterium | reverse complement strand
GTGAGCATTTTGAACAGGGTGCTTTTTCCTGAGCCGTTCTTGCCTATAAGCCCAACCTTGTCTCCTTTGTTTACTGTGAAGCTTATTTCTTCCAATATGGATTCAACGCCGAAACTTTTATTTAAATTTTTGGCTGATATTGTAATCATGGATTCAGTCCTTTTTGAGCAGTGTGATTGATTATATTTAAGCAAAACCAATTGACAAATATTTGACATAATATTTCCCGAATGCTATAATTTTGTTGATGAAATATTATCTTAAGTATAGGGGTTTTTACAATGGAAAAAAAGGATAAAGTTTCGATGGTTGCCATTAGAAGGTTGCCAAAATATTATAGATATTTAAAAGACTTGATGGACAAGGACATCGAGAAGATTTCCTCGAAGGAACTTGGAGACATCATGGGTTTTACTGCGTCCCAGATAAGGCAGGATCTTAACAATTTTGGTGGTTTCGGTCAGCAGGGCTATGGATACAATGTTCGGGAACTGCACGGCGAAGTAGGGAAGATACTTGGCCTCGACAAGGGTTACAACATAGTAATCATAGGGGCGGGGAATCTTGGACAGGCTTTGGTCAACTATACCAATTTCGAAAAAACGGGATTCGATTGCAAAGCCATGTTTGACATCAATCCTCGTCTTATTGGAATGATGATGAGGGACATAAAGATATATGACTTTGATGGTATAGAGGAATATATTGAAAATAATGATATTGACATAGCATTTGTTTGTACAAATAAGGAGAACGCACAAGATGTGGCTTCAAGGCTATGCCGTGCGGGCAAGATTCGCGCAATTTGGAACTTTGCACCTACCGATATAACTACGCCCGAAGGGGTAATTGTAGAGAACGTGCATCTTATAGACAGCCTTCTTACTGTTACATACAGAATAAAAGACTGAGATTTGTAAAAACAAAAATAAACCAAGGGAGATTCCCTTGGTTTTTCTTTTTGACGACTATTCCGGTTGAGGAGCGTCTACTGGGCACACATTTGCACAAGCGCCGCAGTCAATGCATGAATCCGCGTCGATAACATAGGTGTTGTCACCTGCGGTGATAGCGTCTACCGGACATTCTGCTTCGCAAGCGCCGCAATTGATGCAAGCATCACTAATTTTATAAGCCATAGATTTCCGCCTCCTTTAATAAAGTATCATCCAAGGTGATTATACAACAAAATATTGATTAAACAATGGAAAAAAGTGAAAAAAAATGGCTTGAAATAGAATTTATTAACAAGTAATGAAAAGTAGATGTCATTTGGACTTTCTGAAGACGGTTTGAACTACCCCCACCTATGCTAATGCATTGAGGTGGGGGATTCCTGGAAACACCGACCTAGTGGTTAGTTTTAATCAGGCTACCCCCGCCGTCCCGGCGGTTAGAAGCCTTAGGGCTTCATTGTGTATGTTAATGCTTGCGTTAAGATCACGATTATGTTTTATTCCACACTCTGGGCAAATCCATGACCGGACTTTTAAGTCTTTTGTCTCAGGATTTTGATATCCGCAATTCGAGCAAATCTGACTAGAGGCAAAATACCGGTCAACAGAAACTACGGTTTTTCCATACCAATCAGCCTTATATTCAAGCATAGTTCGAAATTCGGACCATGATGCATCAGCAATGGATTTGGCCAACTTGTGGTTTTTCAGCATATTTAACGGAGCAAGATCCTCAATCCCGATAATATCGTGGCTTTTGATAATATCGGTTGAAATTTTGTGAAGATGGTCTTTTCTGGTATTTGATATTCTTTCGTGTACTTTGGCAACTTTAACTCTTTGTTTTTTCCAGTTGTTGCTGCCGAAATTTCGTTTCGAAAGAATGCGCTGCTCCTTGGCCAGTTTTTGTTCAAGATTTCTAAAACATCTTGGATTTTTATAGATTGTGCCATTTGAAACAATGGCAAAATCTTTGAGTCCGAGGTCTATACCACAAGATTTGCCGGTTTTAAGCAAAGCCTCAATATTAGTTTCAACAAGTATTGAGATGAAGTATTTACCGGTTGTATTTCTTCGGATTGTGGCATTTATGATTCGCCCATCAACATTTCGAGATTTTGCAAACCTTACAAGTCCTAATTTGGGCAGTTTGATTTTGTTATCAATAACTGCAAGGTTGTTGTTTACAAATTTTGTGGTATAGGACTGAACTTTATTCTTCTTGGATTTAAAACGAGGTTTTTCGTTTTGCTTTTTGAAAAACCGGGTATATCCATCGGCAAGATTTCTAACCGATGATTGAAGAGCGATGGAATCCACTTCCCTAAGCCAAAGAAATTCTTTTTTCAGTACAGGCAATTCAGAAGAACAAAGACCATACGACAAACCTTTACCTGTTTCTTCATATGATTTATTCCAATCATTTAAAGACTTATTAAACACAAAGCGGCTGCACCCAATCGTTTTAGAAATCAAAACCTGTTGGGCTTTATTTGGATATATTCTGAATCTATATGCTTTGTGTTTCAACAATATAATCACCTCTTATAATCATATTATACCAAGAAATTAGATACTTGTCGAACATTCGTTCTACACAGCAATTCATCCCCCACCTACGCTTTGCTTAGAGGTGGGAGTGTTCTTGCCGATATTTTGATAAAGGGATATAATGAAGTCGATGGGATATATCTACAATTCATGGGAGGTGGATTCATGAGTGTTGTTCTTTTAGATGGTCCAAGGGGAAAGGTCAGCGTATCGGAGCATGTTGTTAATGACATTGTAAAATTTGCATTGAAGCCTATAGAAGGTCTTAAGAAAATTAAAAAAACCGAAATATCGCTTTACAAAGGAGAGATGATTGTTAATTTAATAATTATCTGCGAAAAGCAAACCTTTATAAAAAGAGTAATAGGCGAAATACAGAATAGTGTGAACATTCAAATTAAAAAACGGCTAGGAATAAGTGTTTTGAGTGTAAATGTGACAATTTGAGTTTATTTATTCCATGGGGGATATTTGAAGTATTTTTAAATAAAAAAAGTAATGGGTAACATTTACAATAAAAAAAAGCTATGTTATTATACAAATGTGTGATGTAAGAGTTTTTATGAATAGCAAAAAAGTTAAAATTTTCACAAGGTATTATTAAATTGTTTGCAATTCAACAACTATATAAAAACTATTATGAGGAGGCCTATCAAATGGCAGAAAAAGCGTTGAATCCACATGAAATGGCACAAAAACAACTCAAAAAAGCTTGTGATCTTCTTGGTGCAGATCCGGCTGTATATGAATTGCTGAAAGAGCCGAAAAGATGTTGCGAGGTATCTATACCTGTAAAAATGGACAATGGAAAAATCAAATGCTTCAAGGGTTTCAGATCACTACATAGTGATGCAGTTGGCCCCGGAAAAGGCGGAATTAGGTTCCACCAAAATGTATCGGTTGAAGAAGTTAAAGCTCTTTCAACTTGGATGACTTTCAAATGTTCAGTAACCGGCATTCCCTATGGCGGCGCAAAAGGCGGAATCATCGTAGATCCTAGAGAACTTTCTGAAGGCGAACTTCAAAGATTGTCAAGAGGTTATATAAGAGCCGTTGCAGACCTCATTGGAGACAATGTAGACATTGCTGCTCCAGATGTTAATACTACAGGACAAATAATGGCTTGGATGATTGATGAATATGAAATGATTAGAAGACATAAAGAGCCCGGCTGCATAACAGGTAAGCCTGTTTCATTCAACGGTTCCTTGGCTAGAACAGAGGCCACAGGATACGGTGTTGCACTCATGGCTAGAAGAGCCGCTGAAAAAGTTGGATTGGAATGGAAAGGCGCTAGAGTTTCCGTTCAAGGATTCGGAAATGTCGGTTCGTTCACAGCATTGTTCCTACATCAATTGGGAGCAAAAGTTGTAGCTATTGCAGACATCAGCGGAACAATGGTTGATGACAACGGTCTTGATATACCTGCTCTTATCGATTATGTATACAAAGATGGACACAAGGTTATCGAAGGATTCCAAGGAAAGAAAGTAACAGACGGAAAAGATATCTTCAGCGTTCCTGTTGATGTATTGCTTCCTGCAGCTCTTGAGGGACAAATCACAGGCGAAGTTGCAAAATTAATCAATGCCAAGATTGTTTGCGAAGGCGCAAACGGACCTACTACTATTGAAGGCGACGCAGTTCTTCAAGAAAGAGGAATTCTCCTCGTTCCGGACATTCTTGCAAATTCCGGCGGCGTAACAGTTTCATACTTCGAGTGGGTTCAAAACCTTCAAAACTTTTACTGGACATTTGATGAAGTTCAAGGAAAACAAGAAGACCTCATGAACAAGGCATTCGACGAAATTTGGGCTATCAAAGAAGAGTTCAAAACAGACATGAGAACTGCAGCGTTCATGAAATCAGTAAGAATAGTTGCAACTGCAATGAAGTGGAGAGGCTGGTACTAAGCCGAATCGATTTCAAGCTGATACCAAAACAAAATACCCCGCATTCCGAAAGGAATGCGGGGTTAGTTTTTTTTGAGGTTCTAATCGAATAGGCACTTGTGGAAAACCATTGGCGCATTGCCTTTTAGTCCTGTGTTGTAATCAAGGTCGGGGAAGAGGCCTTGAATCTCGCTTTTGTCGCAGTTGCCGTTTAGGTAGTCGTTTGCCGCTGATATTAGCTTGACAGCATTTGCGGTGGCTTTTTCATAGAGATTGAAGAAACTGTCGGTTGATTGCCGGAATAGTCGAATCCTGAAAAATAGAATATGCATGGGTGGCATATTGTGTCAAGACAATAGTGGCATATTAGTCCGCAAAGGCAGGCGGCTTTCATTTCCGTGCAACTATCGGAACTGCCGAGGGATTCTATCAGATCTAATAGAAAAACTCCGGTTTTTGCTTTGTGCATAAGATTGCCGATATATTCTAAAGAGCGTTTGCCCAAAGGAAAATTCCCGAGGTAATAGAATGGGTCCGGACCCTGAAGGCCGTTGTTCACCAGACCGGAATGCTTTGCTACGGACTGTTTGAAGCTGTTGCTGCTGGGCAGGTCATTTAGAACGTCGTAACCCATTAATATGTGAGACATGATGTCTGGCATGATAATCCCCTTTCCACAAGTAAATAATACCCATATATTGTGGATTTAATTGCTGTTCTTATTATATAATAAAGACGAAGTGTCTGAAATATAAGCTTGCGCAAAAAAAAAAGACTTTCATGAAAAAAGAGGAACGCAGTTGGATTTTATATGATTGGGCAAATTCGGCATATTCAATTGCCATAACAACAGCCATTTCTCATTGCGGTGGTTTCACAGGTTTCGGGGAATTCGCGATTGGGCATTTTCGCCGTCATAATATTGTTCGTTTTGGGAGGGATTGTGATTAGCGAGGTTCCCGAACCAAAGGATGCTTAGGCCCTTTGCAACAGCACCAAAAAAAACAGAAAGAAGGGATTTGTTTGCTCGGAACACTAGTCAATGCCGCAGGCATAATAATAGGAAGCACAATAGGACTTCTTTTTGGCAAAAGGATAACTGAAAGATACAATCAGACAATAATTAAGTCTATAGCCCTAGCGATCATACTGATGGGAATACAGAATGCGCTCAAGGTTCAGAGTGTTCCTTTTGTAATAATAAGTCTGTTTTTGGGGAGTTTTTTGGGAGAATACTGGGACATAGAGGGAAGACTTGAAAAACTGGGGCTCTGGATGGAGAAAAAGATGGCAGGAGGCGGGAATTCTTTTTCCAAGGGTTTTGTCACGGCCACGCTTTTGCATTGCGTGGGATCGATGGCGATAATCGGCGCTCTGGAGGGAGGGCTCACAGGAAATCACCAAATCCTTTATGCTAAGTCGGTGATTAACGGGGTGATAGATATTGTTCTTGCCTCAACGCTTGGAATAGGGGTGCTTTTTTCATCGGTATCGGTATTGCTATATCAGGGAAGCATAGTTATAGCGGCATCATTTCTCAAGCAGTTTCTTGTGGAATCCGTCGTTACCGAAATGTCTGCAATAGGTGGGTTGCTGATTATGGCCATGGGCCTAAACATGCTTGATTTCAAAAAGATAAGGGTTGGAAACATGATTCCGGCCATTTTCATGCCTCTCATTTATTTTGTTGTGAAAAGCGGCCTCTATTGAATTGTTTTCAATTGGGGTCGCTTTTCGTTTTTCGTTAATAAATATTTAAATAATTTGTCAAATGAGTTGTATTTTTTTGATATTTGTATTAAAGTAGTAGTTGGGTTAGCACTCAACAAAAGAGAGTGCTAATAATCAAACAAACAAATAATAGAACATAAAAGGAGGGCTTTTAGTGAACATCAAACCATTAGGGGACAGAGTCGTAATAAAGAAGGTGGATGCCATTGAGAAGACAAAGAGCGGAATCGTACTTCCGGGCCAAGCCAAGGAACAACCGCAGATGGCTGAGGTAGTGGCAGTAGGACCGGGTGGAATGGTTGAAGGCAATGAAGTGGAAATGCAGGTTGCTGTTGGTGATACGGTTATCTTTTCAAAGTATTCTGGCACTGAGGTTAAATATGACGGCGAAGAGTATACGATTGTAAAGCAGAGCGATATTCTTGCAATAGTAGAATAGACTAAACGATAATACGGAGGGAATAAAATGGCTAAAGAAATTAAATTTGGTGAAGACGCCAGAAAAAAGCTTGAAGAAGGCGTAAATAAACTGGCTAACACGGTCAAAGTGACACTTGGACCTAAAGGAAGAAATGTAATTCTTGACAAGAAGTTCGGATCCCCGCTAATAACCAATGACGGTGTTACAATTGCAAGGGAAATCGAGTTTGAAGACGCGTACGAAAACATGGGAGCCCAGCTTGTAAAGGAAGTTGCAACTAAAACAAACGATGTTGCCGGCGACGGAACTACAACAGCTACCATTTTGGCTCAAGCAATAATTAGAGAAGGACTCAGAAATGTTGCAGCAGGCGCGAACCCGATGATTCTTAAAAAAGGCATCGAGAAGGCTGTTGAATTGGCAGTTGAAGAAATAAAAGGCAATTCAAAGATGATTGAAAACAAGGAAGCTATAGCACAGGTTGCTTCGATATCAGCTTCTGATGAAAATATTGGCAGCCTCATCGCGGATGCAATGGACAAGGTCGGCAAGGACGGAGTCATAACCGTTGAAGAAGGCAAGACCATGGGCACTCACCTTGAAGTAGTTGAGGGAATGCAATTCGACAGAGGATACCTTTCGCCATACATGGTAACAGATACCGATAAAATGGAAGCGGTACTAAGTAATCCTTACATTCTAATAACAGACAAAAAGATTAGCAATATTCAGGAGATTCTCCCTATTCTTGAAAAGATAGTGCAGCAGGGCAAGAAGTTGTTGATTATAGCTGAAGACATCGAAGGCGAAGCTCTTGCTACTTTGGTTGTCAACAAACTTAGAGGAACATTCGAAGCGGTTGCAGTAAAGGCTCCGGGATTCGGAGACAGAAGAAAGGCAATGCTTGCTGACATAGCTACTCTTACAGGTGGAACAGTTATTTCCGAAGAGGTTGGCTTGGAATTGAAGGAAGCTACTCTTGAAATGCTTGGAACCGCAAATACGATTAAGGTATCCAGGGAAAACACTACCATCATAGATGGAGCCGGAAAAGAGCAAGAAATCAAGGATAGAATCAACCAAATCAAAGCTCAAATAGAAGAAAGCACTTCGGACTTTGACATAGAGAAGCTTCAAGAAAGACTTGCCAAGCTGTCCGGTGGAGTTGCTGTAATACAAGTTGGAGCGGCTACAGAATCTGAGATGAAGGAAAGAAAACTCAGGATAGAAGATGCTTTGAACGCAACTCGTGCGGCAGTAGAAGAGGGAATAGTTCCCGGTGGAGGAACTGCTTTTATCAATATCATTCCAAAAATCGAGAAACTTATCGAAGGTCTTGAAGGCGATGAAAAAACAGGTGCCATGATTATTAAGCGCGCACTTGAGGAGCCTGTAAGACAAATAGTTGCAAATGCAGGGCTTGAAGGTTCTGTGGTTGTTGAAAAGCTTAAAGCAAGCGAACCGGGAATGGGCTTTGATGCTTTGAAGGGCGAGTATGTAGACATGCTCAAAGCCGGCATCGTAGATCCTACAAAGGTTACACGTTCGGCGCTTCAAAATGCGGCTTCCATTTCGGCGCTTTTCCTTACAACCGAAGCGGCTGTTGTAGATATTCCTGAACCTGAATCTTCAATGGGCGGAATGCAGGGTGGAATGGGCGGAATGCCTGGAATGATGTAATAAGACAGCAGAAAGTAGAAAGTAGAAAGTGGAAAGATAAAAGAAGAAAGATAAAATATAAGAACAATTGGCAATTTATTTGTATTGAACGATTTGGTATGTTGTATTTTTCGTTTTTCGTTTTTTTACTTGCATCTTGCTACCTTCCACTTGCTACTGCTTTTTGGCGTGCAGCAGGCAGCAAAAGAGTAAAAGAATAAAGAGCAAAAGAAGCGTGCAGCAATCAATAAAAAAACAAATGCTCGGAGATGTACTCAAATGAATATATTAATAATCGATGCACAAGGTGGTGGAATTGGAAAACAGCTTGTTACCGCAATTAAGCGAAGTATTCCTAGCGCAGTTATCACAGCGGTTGGTACAAATAGTGCTGCCACATCAGCTATGTTAAAAGCTGGTGCGGATAATGCGGCTACTGGCGAAAATGCCGTTATAGTAGGTTGCCGAAAGGCGGATATAATTGTAGGCCCCATCGGGATTGTCATTGTTGACTCGCTTTTAGGTGAAGTGACACCGGCAATGGCTTTGGCAGTTGGTCAAAGCACTGCAAAGCGCATACTTATTCCTGTTAACCATTGCGACAACATCGTCGTCGGAGTTCCTGAATTGGGGGTCAGTCGTCTTATTCAGAATGCAATCGAAGAAATCGGAAAATCAAGTTGAGTGCAAGTGAAAACAACTTGCAAAACTCATAATTATCCTATATAATTATTTAAGATTGGTATGAAGCCAAGCAGAAAGCGCTGAAGCGCTTCAACGATAATCCGATATTGTTCCGCACGATATGTATACTATGAAGGTATATGGTTTTTCTGAAGAGAATCCGTATACCTTTTTTTGTTGTTCTCTTTTACGGTTTTATAGCAATAGTGCATTTAGCGCTGAGTAACATCGGATAAAAAAAACAAGGAGGAGATATTTATGGCATGTTTTCTTATTCCCGCAGCCGAAGCCATCGTAACGACGGTTGCAACAAAGGTAATGCAGTCGAAGGAAAAAGAGCTTGAAGCTCTGAAGATTGCGACCGAAACTGGTGGATTTGAAATGGAGACTGAAATCCCATTTTCCAGAAAGTTGAAATGGCTCACCAATCTGCTCTGGGGCGGCTCTGTTCTGCTGGCCTTCGAGCATGTGTGGCACGGTGAAGTAGTACCGTGGTTCCCATTTATAACAGCTGCAGGCAATCCATCGGATGCGGCGGAGATGCTGCATGAGATGTCCACTGCGGGCGTCGCGATGGCTGTCCTTGTGACAGCGGTTTGGATTGGTATACTGGTCGTTTCAAGTGTCATTGAGAAACGGGCACTGAAAGCTCAACCTGTCGCTGGAATAGAGGGGTCTGTATGACACTGCTTACCACCGTATTCGCGGCAATCATCTGCACAATTATCTGGTATAAAAACGCTCCGAAGAACGAAATGAATGTCGGCATCCTCTGCTGGATGTACTGGGGCGCTTCTATCATGTGGCTAGTCGATGCGATCTTTGAATATGCCGAGCTACAAGCCGAGTATTTTATGCCCGCGCCAGTGGATATGCTCAACGATTTCTATCTCGGTCTGTCAGTTGTAGCGCTCGGTCTAATTATCTGGCTGGCTATTGTGCTTATCAAAGACCCGAAAGGCGTTGTCAAAGTCGCGCTTTTCAAAAAAAAATAAAAATAGACAACTAGAGAGCGGTTCTGCTGTCTATCGGGAGAACCGCTTTTCTTAAAAAGAGAAAATATTCAACAAATACACTGTTTGTATAGAGGAGGTGAACTTATGGAACTATTGACATTCTTTCAGGCGCATGATCGGGTGGCGGTCGCCTTTTCCGGAGGTGTGGATTCAACATATCTGCTTTATGCGGCGATAAGCAGCGGCGCGAAGGTGCGGGCGTATTATGTTAAATCTGCCTTCCAGCCTCAGTTTGAAATGAACGACGCAAAAAAACTGGTGACACAATTGAACGCAGATATGAGTGTCATAGAGGCCGATGTTCTATCGCTTCCAGATGTTGCGGCAAACCCATCAGATCGCTGTTATTATTGTAAACGGTTAATTTTCAGCACGATAGCAAAGCACGCTTTGACGGATGGTTATACGACGCTTATTGACGGCACAAACGCTTCCGACGAAGCGGGCGATAGACCGGGAATGCGTGCGTTGCGTGAGCTATCTGTTTTCTCGCCGTTGCGGGAATGTGGCCTGACCAAAAACGATATCCGGCGGCTGTCTAAGGATGCGGAGCTGTTCACATGGGACAAGCCCGCTTATGCCTGCCTTGCGACCAGGATTCCTACGGGGGAGAAAATCACAAAGGAGAAGCTGGAGCAGACCGAAATGGCTGAGAATTTTTTGTTTTCCTTGGGCTTCACGGATTTTCGCATACGTATGCTAGGCGCGGCAGCAAAAATTCAACTTCCGTCCGTTCAGTTTGATAAGTTGCTGGAGAACCGTGCCGCTATCGTTAAAGAACTGAATAAGTACTATGATGACGTATTGCTGGACTTGGAGGTGAGAGCATGAATACTTCCATCAAACAAATACTGGAGGATGTTAAAAATGGTAGTTTGTCTGTGGAAGAGGCCGTTTTTAAGCTGAAGCTAGTTCCCTTTGAGGATATAGGCTATGCCAAGGTCGATCTGCACAGAGCGCTCCGTCAGGGTGTCGGCGAGGTTATTTACGGAGCAGGAAAGTCGCCGGAGCAAATCGTCGGCATTACAGACATCATGCGAAAAAATAACCAGAATACTACACTAATTACTCGGCTGGATAAGGCTTCTGCAGCGGAGATAGAAAAGACTTACGCGCTGACCTATCATGCCGAGGCGCGGATCGGCATCATCGGCGATCTGCCCAAGCCTGATGGGATTGGAAAAATCGTCGTAGCCACCGGCGGCACCAGCGACATTCCTGTGGCCGAAGAGGCCGCTTTGACAGCGGAGGTTCTGGGCAACGAGGTGATACGGCTGTATGATGTTGGCGTCGCCGGACTGCACCGACTTCTGGCGTATCTGGACGATATCATGAATGCCAGCGTCATCATCGCCATCGCTGGCATGGAGGGCGCACTTGCCAGCGTGATCGGTGGGCTTGCCGACTGCCCGGTGATTGCCGTGCCCACGAGCGTTGGCTATGGTGCGTCCTTCGGTGGAATATCCGCGCTGCTGTCAATGCTCAACTCCTGCGCAAGTGGCGTGTCTGTCGTCAACATAGATAATGGCTTCGGAGCTGGGTATATGGCAAGCATGATCAATCATATGGAGGCGAAAGTGAAATGAAAGCACTATATTTTGATTGCGGTATGGGCGCAGCCGGGGATATGCTGACGGCTGCCTTGTTGGAGCTTCTGCCCGATCAGGAAGCCTTCCTTGCCGAACTGAACGGTCTTGGCATTCCGGGCGTTGAAGTAAAAAAAGAATTATCCATAAAATGCGGCATCACCGGCACGCACGTCACCGTGACCGTTGACGGCGAGGAGGAAGAAGCCGGAGACTTGCACGGACATGAACACCATCACGATCATGACCAAGAACATGAACACACCCATGACCAAGAACATGAACACGCGCTGAATGCCGGGCAGTCGCATCATCACAGCGGGATGCACGAAATTGAGTGTATTATTAAGGACTTGAAGCTCTCGCTCAAGGTGAGGGCGGATGTTCTGGCTGTCTATGCCATGATTGCTGAAGCGGAAAGCCATGCGCACGGCGTACCAGTTTCCGATATCCATTTCCATGAAGTTGGAACAATGGATGCTATCGCGGATATCACGGCGGTCTGCCTTTTGATGGAGAAGCTTGCTCCCAAGCAGGTCATAGTCTCTCCTGTCCATGTGGGCAGCGGTCATGTGCGCTGTGCGCACGGTATTCTGCCTGTCCCCGCACCAGCAACAGCATATATCCTGCGCGATGTGCCGATATACGGCGGCGGAATCAAGGGCGAGCTTTGCACACCCACCGGAGCTGCGCTGCTGAAGTATTTTGCAACATCCTTCGGTGATATGCCTGTTATAAAGACAAAAACTATCGGCTATGGCATGGGCAAGAAGGATTTTGAAGCGGCAAACTGTGTGCGGGCTTTGCTTGGTGAAACTGCGGATCAGTGTGACCGGGTACTTGAGCTCAACTGCAATGTGGACGATATGACCGCAGAGGAAATCGGCTTTGCGATGGGCAGGCTCTTTGATGCCGGTGCGCTTGAAGTCTTTACCGTGCCAGTCGGCATGAAAAAATCCCGTCCGGGAACGCTTATCCGCATACTGTGCCGTGAACAGGATAAGGAAACTGTAGTGAGAGCTGTATTCAAGTACACCACAACTATCGGCATACGAGAAGTCGTTTGTAATCGATATGAGCTGGAGCGCAGTATAACGCCCCTGCAAACTCCATACGGTGTAGTGCGGCGCAAGGATTCCGTTGGATACGGTGTGAGCCGCTTTAAGTACGAGTATGACGATCTTTCAAGAATTGCAAAGGAAAAGGACGTTAGCATCACGGAAGTGATCCGGATGATTGAGGAGCAGTGATGGCGGAACAAATACGAGCTCCTTTGAACACTCAGCTTGGCAATGAGCCCTGCACTGTCGAAGATACCGGAGATATGTTCTGGCTTCGGGAATCGGATGATTATCTGAGTCGCTTTCATCTTGGCAATGCGCTCGCCAAGCAATATCGTTTTCGGGAAGCGGTGCAAGCCTATCAAAATGCCGCTCGTATCCGCACGGACGACTGGAAGCTGTTTTACAGCATGGCTGGAACTGATTTGACGCTTCGGCATTTTGAAGTAGCTATGGCAGGCTACCGGCGCTGCCTCGAACTTGGCGCTGACAGAAAAATGGTTGCATATCCGCTTGGCATCGCCTGTTATCTGCAAAACGATTACGGAAGGGCGATGGATTGGTTTACGGAATGCCTGCCCTGCGGCGATGAGATGGCAATAGCGGTCATATACTGGCATACCCTCAGCTGTCTTCGTGCCGGTCGGGAAGCCACTATGCTTAAATACTATCATGCCGATATGAAGGTTGGGCACCATACGGCCTATCTGCTTGCCGTTTCGGTATTGTGCGGAGAAAGCTCATGGGAACAAGCCGCATCAGCGCTTAGGCAGGAGCAGGACGACCTGAATTATGTGATCGCTATGTACGCTTTATGCGGACACCTCGATTTTTGCGGTAAAAAGAGCGAGAGCGAGCAATGTATGAATTTACTTCTGGAGCATGATGAAGTTTGGCCGTGCATCGCGTATCTTGCTGCGTGGAACGAAGGGCGTTTTCAAAAAAAGATTAAAGTGCTTAGCTCCGATGGAATATCGAAACCAAGCACTTTGGGCATAAGTTTAATTTAATTATTTGTCTATTTGATATGGGTCAGTTCAATATCGCCGGGCATTTGTTGGTTGTAAAACTAAAATGTGAGACCATATTCTTTGATTTCATATGAGTTGTTTTTTTCGGCATTTTGGACTATGACATCCCGCTTGTTTTCTTCCACATCACTTATGAAGAGTGTGTATTCTCCATTATATGAGCTTTCTTCACGATGCTTGAACATATTTCCAATCATTAGCCCAATCAATGAACCGACGGTTGCTCCGTAGAAAACGATCACAAGGGATACAACTACCGGAATAGTTGTTAAAGATACGGAATTGAGCCCGAGGTATACTGCCATGAGGGATGAAACGCCTCCAACGATTGCTCCGATAATCATTCCGCTTTTTGCGTAGGCAATGTGTAATGCTGAAACCTCATTGTATTTTCCCAGCATTACGCCGGAAACATAATTTTCTTTCTCGCGATCATATTCCTTTCTATCAGAAACTACCTGCATGCGTCCCTTTACACCTTTTTCTTTGCGCAATATCTTTGTGTATTTCTTTAAATCTGACATGCTTTTGAACCGGACAATGTAGTTAGTCATTTTCATCACCTCTCTTTTATCAATTGATATAATAATTATATATTAATTAATATTACCCAGATTTAAAAAAGGCAAACAATATAACAGAAAATTCAGATAAATATGATCATATAATTAGTAAAGATTGAAAATGTTTCTATAATTGCTTTCATATATTTTGAAATCGCTTTCTCCAAAGAGTATGAATCGTATTTCGTCAAGAGGTGTATCTTCTATTAATATCATAGAGACGAGCCTCATTCATTCATTTGCGATTTTTGCCGGGTTTGAGCATTAAGACGAATGGGTAAAATTAAATTAAATGATATTCGGAAAGGGGAGTCAAATGTTTGAGAAAATAGAATTGAACAAGGATTTGTCGAAAAGCGAATACAAAGAGGCCGAAAAGACATATGAGTCGAGAATCGGTGCTATCCAGAGGAGATTGAAGGAAAAAAATATTCCGGTAATCGTTGTTTTCGAGGGATGGGACGCAGCGGGAAAGGGTTCCCTCATAAACCAGATGATACTGCCAATGGATCCGCGTGGGTTTTCGGTACATACAATTGGTGATCCGCAATGCGATGAGCTTCGCATGCCTTACTTGCAGCGTTTTTGGAAGAAGATACCAACGCGTGGAGTTTTGGCTGTTTTTGACAAGAGTTGGTACCATAGGACATTTGAAGAGAGGATAAACAAAAGTATTGACAGCAGGAAATTGGTCGAAGCCTATGGAGAAATACGTTCATTTGAGCGCCAACTGACAGACGACGGTTATGTAGTCATAAAGTTATTCATTCACATATCCAAGGAGGAACAGAAGAAGCGCTTCAAGAAGTTGGAATCTAAAGAAGCCACCAGCTGGAGGGTTACAAAAAAGGATTGGAAACAGAACAATAACTATGATGAATATCTTAAGGCTGTTGAAGAGACCATCCGTGAAACTGACAATGAGTACGCCCAATGGACGATAATAGAAGGCACGAACAGGCGATTTGCTGCGGCAAAGATGTATTTTACAGTGCTAAAGGTTCTTGAGAAGCGTCTAGCGCTTGCCGAGGCTCCAAAAGAAGAGGCGGCTCCGAATAATGAAAAAAATATCTATCCAATGGCGGAAATGAATGCATCAATATTGAAGTCGGTGGATTTGACTGTGTCGCTTGAAAAGAAAGAATACAAGAAACAGCGGAGGGAAAAGCAGAAACGCATCAGTGAACTGGGTTATGAGATATATAGGCGCAAGATACCAGTTGTGCTTGCCTACGAGGGTTGGGACGCCGCAGGAAAGGGCGGAAACATAAAACGACTTACCCGGAGGCTTGACCCGAGAGGATACGAAGTTATACCGGTTTCTGCTCCAAACGAGAATGAGAGGGGACACCACTATCTCTGGAGGTTTTGGAACGAGATGCCAAAGACCGGTCATATCGCAATATTCGATCGTAGCTGGTACGGACGTGTTTTGGTCGAGAGGGTGGAAGGATTATGTTCTAGGGAGGAATGGAAGCGTTCATTCAAGGAAATAAACGAGATGGAGGAAAACTTGGCCAATGCAGGAACGGTAATCAGAAAGTTTTGGCTCGAGATAGACAAGGAAGAGCAGCTGCGTCGCTTCGAGGAAAGGCAAAGCGACCCCTTGAAGTCTTGGAAGATAACAGAGGACGACTGGAAAAACAGAAAAAAATGGGATGAGTATTCAGAGGCTGTGGATGAAATGCTCCTTAGGACGAGCACATCCTTTGCGCCTTGGGTTATAATAGAATCGGTGGACAAGTACTACGCACGCATAAAGGTGCTGGATGAGACAATAAAGGCAATTGAATCAAAGCTGTAGCATTTGCTATGCATCGCCTTTTTTCAACATGTAAATAAAGGCGAGCAATTGTGCGGAGGTTTTATATAGCTCAATGGGGATTTCTTCTCCTACGGGTACAGCGGAAAAGTATGTACTTTATCTGAACAGTTTGCGGTTGACAAACAAAACTATATCTGATATTTTAGTTAACAACATAATAGATTTAGAAAGATATAAACACTTGTATAATAATGGAGATATGGTCCATGAGTTTCTACCGGTCAACCGTAAATTGTCTGACTACAAGTGAAGTTATTTGATGCATGAATCCGGAATAATTTCACTCGAAATTGTTCTGGATTTTTTTCGTATTCCCAAAATAATAGAAAGGATGGTCGATATGGAAGAAAAATTTTTAAAAGAAGGTCTCACATTTGATGATGTTCTATTGGTGCCGCAGAAGTCCGAGGTTCTGCCGGGACAGGTTGATTTGAAAACGCAATTGACCAAGAGCATAAAGCTGAACATACCCCTCATGAGTGCCGGAATGGATACTGTTACCGAGGCTAAAATGGCTATTTCAATGGCCAGAGAGGGAGGCATTGGAATCATCCATAAAAATATGTCCATCGAAGCGCAGGCAATGGAGGTGGACAAGGTAAAAAGAAGCGAGCACGGCGTAATTACAGATCCTTTCTATCTTTCTCCGAATCACAAACTTGAGGACGCACTCGAACTAATGAGCAGATATCATATATCCGGAGTCCCCATAACCGATGAAAAAAACATACTTGTAGGCATTCTCACCAATAGAGACGTTCGTTTCGAAAACGATCCCGAAGTTGTAATTAAAGATGTAATGACAAAGGATAGACTAATAACAGCCAAGGAAGGCACTTCCATGAAGGAAGCCGAAAACATACTTAAAAAGTGGAAGATCGAAAAGCTTCCGATAGTAGATGAAACAGGACACTTGAAAGGGCTTATAACCATAAAGGATATTGAGAAAGCCATAAAGTATCCTAACCGTGCTACCGATGAAAGCGGAAGGCTTCTTTGCGGAGCGGCTGTCGGCGTGACGGGAAATGTAATGGAGAGAGTCGAAGCACTTGTGAAGGCCGGGGTTGATGTTATTGTCGTTGATACTGCCCATGGACATTCAAAGGGTGTTTTTGATGCGACAAAACAAATAAAGAGAACATTCCCCGAGCTGCAACTGATTGTAGGAAATGTTGCAACGGCTGAAGCTACAGAATCCCTAATTGAAGCGGGTGCGGACGCCGTCAAGGTCGGAATCGGACCGGGTTCAATATGTACGACGCGCGTCATTGCCGGAATAGGGGTTCCGCAAATCACGGCAATCTACGATTGCGCAAAAGCCGCAGCAAAATATGGAATACCGATTATCGCCGATGGCGGAATAAAATTTTCGGGAGATATCGTAAAGGCAATAGCCGCAGGGGCTCAGGTTTGCATGATGGGTTCTTTGTTTGCAGGGACCGAAGAAAGTCCGGGCGAAACCGTGCTTTACAGAGGCAGGCGCTTCAAGGCATACAGAGGCATGGGTTCTTTGGCCGCTATGAAGGCGGGAAGCAAAGACAGGTACTTCCAGGAAAATGCTAAGAAATTCGTACCGGAAGGCATCGAGGGTCGCGTTCCATTCAAAGGCTATTTGGGGGAAATCGTTTTCCAACTTATTGGCGGACTCAAGTCCGGAATGGGTTATTGCGGGACACCTTCCATTCAAGACTTGATTAATGATGGAAAATTCATTAGAATTACAGGTGCGGGGCTTAAGGAAAGTCATCCCCACGATGTGTATATAGTCAAGGAAGCACCGAACTATAGCGTATCGGTGGATGAATAAACAACTGGAGGTAACATGTTAATGGAAAGAGATCTTATTCTGGTCATCGACTTCGGAGGTCAATACAACCAGCTTATTGCAAGAAGGGTCAGAGAGACCAATGTATATTGCGAAGTCATGTCGTATAAAACATCAATAGAGGTTATAAAGGAAAGAAATCCGAAAGGAATTATCTTCACAGGCGGACCGGCAAGTGTCTACGAGGAGGGTGCTCCGAGTATTTCCAGGGAAATATTCGAGCTTGGGATTCCTGTACTTGGAATATGCTATGGCGGACAGCTTATGGCGCAAACCTTTGGAGGCAAGGTCTCAAAAGCTAGACAGAGGGAATACGGCAAAGTGAAAATTGAAATTTTAGAGCAGGATGATTTTTTTTGGGAGATTGAATCCGGGTCAATCGGTTGGATGAGCCATACTGATTTTGTTGAAAAAACCCCTGAAGGATTTACGGTTACGGCAAAGACTGACAATTGTCCGGTCGCGGCAATGAAGAACGAAGCGAAAAAACTCTACGGAGTTCAGTTCCATCCGGAAGTTGAGCATACTGCCTTCGGAAGAAAACTCATAAAGAACTTCCTGTACGAGATCTGCGGATGTACGGGAGACTGGAATATGAAGGATTTCATAGAAAAAAGCATAAAAGAGATAAAAGAAAAAGTGGGAAAAAAGAGGGTCCTATGCGCGCTTTCAGGAGGAGTCGATTCCTCTGTGGCAGCGGTGCTGGTTCAAAGAGCCATAGGCGACCAACTGACCTGTGTTTTCGTAGACCACGGTCTGCTCAGGAAAGACGAAGGAGACCAAGTGGAACAGGTCTTCAGGGACACCTACCATATGAAGCTCATAAGGGTCAACGCCCAGGATCGTTTTCTCGGCAAACTCAAAGGCGTATCCGATCCCGAAAAGAAGCGTAAGATAATTGGAGAGGAATTCATAAGGGTCTTCGAAGAGGAATCCGAAAAGCTTGGAAAGATGGAGTATCTGCTTCAGGGAACGGTATATCCCGATGTAATAGAAAGCGGAACCGATACGGCAGAGGTTATAAAAAGCCATCACAATGTTGGGGGACTCCCCGATGATGTTGACTTTGAGATAATCGAGCCGCTTAGACAACTCTTCAAGGACGAGGTTAGACGCGTTGGCGAGGGCCTAATGATTCCGGACGAGATAGTTTGGAGACAGCCATTCCCGGGACCGGGACTCGCCATAAGGATTTTGGGAGAAATTACAGACGAGAAGATTGAAATCGTCAGTGAATCAGATGCTATTCTTAGAGAGGAAATAAAGAAAGCAGGCCTTGAGAGGCATATATGGCAGTACTTCACAGTGCTTCCAAACATCAAGTCCGTTGGAGTAATGGGCGACGGAAGGACTTACGTGCATACTGTTGGCATTCGCGCAGTAACATCCACAGACGGAATGACATCTGACTGGGCGCGCATTCCATACGACGTGCTTGAGAAAATATCAAACCGAATAGTAAACGAAGTTGACGGTGTAAATAGAATCGTGTACGACATAACGAGCAAACCGCCTTCGACCATAGAGTGGGAATAGAGAATAGAAACACTGTAACCATTGAATTTACTGAGTTTAGCACCCTAAAAGTAGTCGCGTGACTGCCTTTTGACTGCCTTTTAGAAAAATAACAAAAATATCAAATTGATTAGACGAATTAATAGTAAAGGAATCTCATTATGAGGTTCCTTTATTTACTTATAATAGTGACTTATTAAATTATAGATATGTTAACGGATTCTAAACATGTCGAGACTATAGTAGCACTATCAAAAATAGAGAAGTAATATTCGCCCAGTTCCCGCTAAATACAAAGCTTTTCATGTTTTCATCTGATATAGCTAATTATCGTAATAAGCATTTAAAAGAAGAGATTATTGTTAGGTTG
>JAENWJ010000028.1 GCA_016649995.1 Peptostreptococcaceae bacterium | reverse complement strand
TTTGATTTTTTTGAACTTGCCAAGATACTCGAAAACAACGACATCAGCATCGTTTTTCTCAGCGAACTTAATAATCTGGCTGGCAGTGTCATTGACAATTTGTTTCTGTAGGTTGTTAATCTTTCGCCAGTGATTCGGAAATTTATTTTTACTATTTTGACCGGACTGCTTTTGTGCTTTTTTAAGTCTGCCGAGTCTATGAAGCAATTGGTCTTTTTCTACTGACTGGTTTATGAATACCCGGTCAATGACAGTACCATCAGACTCAACTTGAAGTTTCTTTTCGTTATAGTTGAATAAATTGGATTTGTGGCTAGAAATAATCCCAAGAGCCTCTGCTGTTGCACTTCGTCTGAAGTACGAAGGAAATTTATGAAAGTTTTCGTCAAACTGCGTGTATTTTGGCGAAGGGTTATCTTTGGTTTGATGGATCAGTTTTTCCACTTGGTTAAAGCGTTCCTTTGATGTTTCTAGAATTGCAAGGTCTTCACGATAAATAAAGAGCGTTGCCCCTGCTTTCCTGTCAAAAGGTGTCAGACCCAGGGCTCCAAGTTGAGATTTTAGTCCATGCAATCATCGCAGTGGTTCACGACTTCGATCCGTCATCCAAAACAAACCGATCAAGCTGATGAAAGACCAAAAGACGATATATGCAGCAGGGATCAACGTTATATTGGTTTTTGATATCAGCCATGTTACTATCATTGGCGTAGATCCACCAATCATGCCCATACCAACGTTAAAGGAAATCGAGTAACCTGAGCGCCGATCACGGCTGGGAAAGAGTTCGGCAAACATAGTAGGAGCTACACCACTAATAACTGCCATGAATAAAGCCAAAACCAGCTGTGCCACCCAAGCAGATATCATACTTCCGCCTTTTAGCCACATCATCATGGGAAAGGATATGATTGCAATCATAACTATACTGATGGACACAAAGTGCGTCCGCTTGATAAAGCGATCCGAAATCCAACCCATCAAAGGAATCAGCAACATGATCTCAGCCGTTGCAACTGTATTGATCTTCATTACATCCTTCAAAAGGAAACCATTGTATTCATTCAGCCAAGTAGGAAGGTAGACCATAATTAGATAAAAAAGTGCTCCATAGCCAGAGGCAAAAATCATCCCTTGCATGGTCTCCTTCAAATTCTTGGAAAACACCTCTTTTATTGGTGAAGTTTTCCTTTCTTTTGGTTTGTTTTCCACAAAATGAGGAGATTTTGGGAGGTTTTTTCTCAGCATAACTGAAAAGCCCCCTAAAATACCCCCAAATAGAAAAGGTACCCTCCAACCCCAGGCCATGAGCGTAGCATCGCTAAAAAAATTTGTTGCCAGCGAAGCCGCAAGGGAACCCAATAACATTCCTGCTCCACTACCCACGTTGGCCCAGCTTCCAGACAAACCCCTTTTCTTCGGAGGTGAAGTCTCTACCAAATACGTTACCGAACTTGAAAACTCTCCTCCTACAGACAGTCCCTGGATTAATCGAATCAAGACGAGTAATATTGGTGCAAAAATTCCAATGCTTTTATAGGTTGGGAGCAGACCTAGTGCAAAAGTGGGAATCATCATCATCGCTACAGAGATAATCATTGTTTTACTTCTCCCATAGGTATCCCCAATCCAACCAAATAATCCTGCTCCAATAGGTCTCATGACAAATCCTGAAGCAAAAATACCATATGTAGCAAATAAAGATAAACTGCCATAATCACTAGGAAAAAAAAGTCGCGAAATAATTACTGCCATAAATCCATATAGAGCAAAATCGTACCATTCAACAATATTACCTATAAGACCAGCTATTATTGCCACACTTCTTTTATTCTTTGGTAAATGAAACATAAATCTTAGACCTCCTCTTTTCTTCTCTTTTAATTACTCTCTTTTCTACGATTTTTCCGATTTTCGGTACTTGTCCCAAATCCTCCGGAGGGGCATCTCCTGCGCCATCCAACACCGTCGGATAACCAAAGCAATAATCATCCACAATTTTTTCCAGTGCTATATTGATCTCCCACTCATCTCCAAAGTCGTATACATAATGCAACAACCTATAGGTTTCCAGGTATTTGTCGATTTTTATGGATGATGGCGTTCTGATGATCATTTTTACCTGTTCCTTGTTTTTTACGGTCCAGCGATAATTTTCATACACTTGCTCATCGTTGGTGATATAGAGATTTCTTCTTTTACATCAAAAAAATACAGATGAATATCTCCTCCATAGCCGCTTTGAAAGTTGGTGACATATTGGATGGTGTCGTGGAGTCGTTTAAAAGGACCTTGGCCCCATAACTCCGGACACAAGATGTAAAATAAAAAACAGAAATTTAATATGAAATTTTGAAAACATTGCTGATAGTGCCTATTGTAGTGCGTTTTTTATGAAACCTAGTACTGTCCGGTAAAAAGGTGTCAGACCCAATTCATGTGAAGCAATAACCCCGTCCTGCTTTTCTACTACGATTTAATGCAAATATTTTATATTTTAGTGAAATTATAATGATTTTTATGCAAATTCATTTGAGTTTTATTGAAATCATTTCTCTAAATATTGATATATTAATTTGTTTATTTTTACGCTCGCCCACCTGCTTTATGGACAAAAAAATGTCTGTCCCTTTTTAGTCCTTTTCCAGGTGAAGCAATAACCCCGTCCCCCCTGCTTTACCTGTATTTACTCGAATTTTCCTATTTTCATCTTTACATCTTTTGCAAATCTGCTGAGATAGGTGTCTATATACGCACCTATCTCTAAATTAGCATCCGTAATCAACGGCGTTAAATCCATGGCAAAGGACATTTCCTCAGCCAAATCCAATGCATGCGATGCTGAAAATGTGGCGTTTGCTTTTTTTCTTCCTGCAATGGCTAGATCATATCTCTTCCCACCGCTTATTTGAGAATCAAAAACACTGACCAAAGCCGCTCCAATGTTTTGATGCGAACTAAGATCAAAAGCTACTTTATCCTCATCTAATAACCAATCTAAATTCCTCCATACCTCGCACCCGTAAATTTTCTCGAGCCTATATTCCTTAGGCAACTCTCTAAGGGCTTGTATCACCCTAACAGCCGTTGCCACATGAGTATCATGTTTGTCAGCCAAATTGTGCGTATATATTATAGTAGGTCTTGCTATTTTAATGAGTTCTACCAATTCTTCCACAAGCCTAGGCTTATCGCTTTTTTTTACATCCGAACTACTATACCCCATCAATACTTGCGCACCGTATTCACCTATAACAGCTGCCTTTTTTTGTTCTTTCTTTCTTATCTCCTGCATCTGCTCATCAGTGAAGTTTGCATATATACCCTCTCTGGGGCTTCCTCCTCCATTGGTTACCACGACACCTGTAAACCATTGATCACTCACACCAAAGCACTTCAAAATACCGTCTAAAGACATTAACTCTATGTCATCCTGATGTGCCGCAATCGACATATGCGTTGTTTTCTCAAGCGCATTTTTAATCATGTCTCCATCCGGTATGAAAATCTCGGCATTCATATTTTTTAGTTGCATGTCCATTCCCACCCTTCAGATTATTCTATAACCGGCAAGCTCGCAGCCGCAACTGCTTGGCCTATTCGTCGATCGCTTTCATCCGGAATATGCAGGTTGATAGTTGAAGATAATTCAGGAAACTCTACATCCATTACCTTTTTAGCCATGTTAAGAATAATATTTCCACCTTCCCCCGAGGTCACTCTCCCGAGTATTAATAGGTGTTTAATATTATAAAATTCAGCGTAGTAAGGTATTGTATATCCTAGATATACCCCTATGGTTTCATAGATATTTCCGGCCCCTTCATGTCCCTCTTCCATCAATTTTTGCACTACTTTTAATTTCTCTGCAGGGGACAAACCCTCTTCTAATTGAATGCCTGCAGCCGGTGCCAGTTTTATGACTGCATCTTGGGAAAAATATTTAACACCGCATCCATAATCTCCGGACCATTCATCAATCATAGCATTTGGATTTAAATCAACCGGAACAAACGCCAATTCGTTTAGCCATCCCTTTATATTGCCCTCATCGTCTATATATCCGGCCGCTTCACTGGTACCCATGGCAATGCCAAGTATATTGGAATCATTTAACGACATGGCTCCTGCCAATGCAGTAACATCACCATCATTTCGAACCAGCAAAGGTACATTATCCCATTCCCTTTGTATATTTAAATAGATATCTTTTACCTTTTGATCAAACAAATCCGGGGGCACCTTTAAAAATAGAGAAGCAACCATAGTTCTATTGTTTACATATATTCCGGCAGAACTAACGCCAATAGCATCTACCCTTGGCAAATGTTCAGCCGCAGTTTTTATAGCTGTCGATATTTCCATGTAGTGATAATCAGGATCAGATTGTGTCTTTGGATGCCATACGACTTCCTCGCTATAGACTACCTCACCATTCTTTAAGGCCACAACCTTCCTGTCACTTCCTCCGGCATCAAATCCTATTCTGCATCCATCTAAATTTCTACTAAGCAATGGCACGATCTCCAATTCCTCTGGGACCTCATCGATGCCTACGCTGCACACTTCAAAGTCTTTTTCATATACCCGGGACATAAACAAGGCATCGAACGCCCTTAGCCCTCCCGTCGAATAGGTCTTCTTAACAAAATCACCGATTTTTTTTGACCCGCCAATGGTAATTTTCCAACCGCCCTTTATCCAAAGAATGGTCTTAATGAGCCTTTCGATATATCGATCATTATTTTCCTCTAATTCTGATTCCTCACTAAAAACTTTGGTTTCAAAAATATATACCTGATTATTTTCTCTTTCTATCGCTATTTTTATAGGAATGCTCTTTTCATAAAGTGCAACGGCTCTTATGAAAGCCCTATTTTCTAAAATAGTGGGTCTAAATGCCGGATCAAGTATAGGCATGATCTTTGGTTTTATATGAACATCATCAAAAAACATTTGTATTCCCCCTCAAATTAAACTACTCCTTTTTCCACTAATAGCGTAGCATCCGAATGCAGATGAAGCAATGTAGCCGGAACAGAAGTAGTGATCTCTCCCTTTAAAATTTCCTTGACAATTTTCGATTTATTTTTCCCGCTTATTAATATAACTACTTTTTTAGACTTCAAAATACTCGACATTCCAACCGTTATTGCATGGGTAGGCACATCCTTGACATCATTAAAAAATCTAGCATTCGCATCTATTGTTTCCTGTTTCAATCCGGTTAAATGTGTCTTTGTATCTAGCTCGCTGGCAGGTTCATTAAATCCGATATGCCCGTTTACACCCAGCCCCAATATTTGCAAATCGATACCCCCGGCTCTATCCATTAATTCATCATATCTTTCGCACTCTGCCGCCACGAAATCCGTGTTTCCATTTGGTATATTAAAGTTCTCCGGTTTAATGTTTATATGTTTAATCAAATTTTCCATCATATAATATCTATAGCTTTGGGGATTTTCCGGTGAAATTCTGTAGTATTCATCCAGGTTAAAAGTAGTCACCTGCGAGAAATCAATTTCATCAGATTCATACATTTTTATCAATTCTTTATACAAGCCCAGAGGCGTGGCGCCTGTGCTTAAACCGAGAACAGAGTCAGGCTTATACCATATTTGTTCTGCTATAAGTTTAGCTGCCTCTATACTCAGTTCATTATAATCTTGGCAAATTACTTTTTTCATACATAAAACCCCCACCTATAGTTAAAGCCTTAGTCCCAACTAAATACCTTATACATTGGTCCTCAAGAAACTGCATAGTTTTATAATTACTTCCCTTATTCGATAAAGTTCACTCTCTCTATAACGTTTTCTCCATAACTTTTCATAGTCCATAAACCAATTCTCTATGGTAGTGGCAAGCTCGGCATCTTTCCGTTCTTCTTTAATAACCAATACAAATTGAAGCATCCACTTCATCCCTTGTATATCACAAAAAACCTCTACCAGATCATCGCTCATGGATCCCTTATAAAAAGGTGCTATCTCCGAGACACGTTCCTCAAGCACCTCTAGTCTGTCAAAGCTTTCTATTAAAAGTGATTTTGCCAAACCTTGAAAATAATTGGTGATGTCTCCATAACTAAAATTATTATGATATCGCCCATAAAACCACTGCATTAGATGTTCCCAAGTAACAACCCGTTCGTCAGCAATGCCTTCAAGCATCGCGACGTAGGACTCGTGAAACAAAGTAACATCTGGCTTAGCGCTTGGATTCCACGCTTTTTTTGCGCCAAATTTAAACAAGGGAAGAGAAGTTGACAGATGATTAATCTGTCCAAAATCGCCCCAATCGGTCATCAAAACACCTGTCGCATTATATTTCACGCCGCAATCAATCATTTTACCTATATTGCCATAGGCGCGTTTATAGTCATTCATAAAATGGTTCCAGCCTGCTGTTGAAGGACATGTATAATAAGGCAAGCGGGTTTCCTCAAACACCTTGAAATCAGATTCCTTCACTTCACTTTCATACCACCAATGCAGCGGTATGGCATCTGAGCGGATCTCCCCGATAAACTCGGGATATTGTAAAATAACATCGCCCCAATACATTGGGATCTTGTCATGTTCAATAACCGTATCCAATATTTGATTCAAAAAATCTACATACATCCTCGCGCCGCCAACCTTAGCCAGCCTATCTTTATTGCGGCCCTTCCCCATATCATAGGTTTCATCACCACAGATATTCAGATATTTGCTTCGAAAACAAGGGCTAATCTCTTTAACCATTTGCCTCACAAGCTCCAGGCTCTCAGGATTCATACAATCGATTGTATGGTGCATCTGGCGGTTCATCCAGGAATAAGGTTCATCGTTAAAATCTTCATATTCGCATAAATGCTTAAAACTGTCGCCCTTTAGCACTTCATACAGATGTCCAAAGGTTGCAATGCATGGAATCAGTTCAATATGCCGTTGATGACAATAGGCATCAAGATCCATAAATTCCATGGGGGACAGACCGTCCTTTCCCATACTCGCTTCACTCATAAATGAAAACTGAAAGGTATGTTCCATATACATCTGCAACTGATTAACCTTATTGTGAGACAAAAAATCAATAACCTCTTTTAGATACGATAATTTTGGAATGCGCCCCCGGGTAATATCAAGCATGACACCTCTGTGTTTAAAATAAGGTTGGTCCACTGTGACCCTTTCACTTAACCTGAGGCCTTTACTCATAATAAGATCAATAAGTGTAGCCACCCCATAATATTGCCCAATATGCGTTGATGCAACAATTTCAATGGTTTTTGGCGTAATACGAATTTGATAGCCTTCCGGCGATGGAACTTCCTTATCTGATAAAATAAAATAAATTGCGTTCCCCTCTCTATCTTCATGAACCAGCTGGCTTTTCTCCTGTATATATAATATCGGTTCATAGGAAAACTTTTTATCTAAAAAAGATTTTATCTTTTCATAGGGAGATCCCAAGAAAACAGGATCCCCTTGTTGGATGAATATCTTTGTATTGGGTAGTATTGTAAATGTATTGCATTTTGCTTTTTCCATGGTATAGCCTCCAAATCAATTTCCATAAGTAGCAAAGTACTATTCTTTTATCCTTATGTTAATTTTAAAAATATTTCATGATTAGTTAATTATTCTATTAGTCTCACTCAAAATCCTTTATGTGTTTTTATCCGGAAGGCCTTTTTCAGTACGAAAATCATTTCCTCTCTACTCATGTATTTAGTAATTAACGTGAAGCGGCAACCCCGTCCCCCTGCTTCTGTTCGCACCCCTACCCCTGCTTCTGTTTGCATGTATCTAAAAAGGCAGGTCACTTTTC
This sequence comes from Peptostreptococcaceae bacterium, assembly GCA_016649995.1. Lineage (NCBI taxonomy): Bacteria > Bacillati > Bacillota > Clostridia > Peptostreptococcales > Peptostreptococcaceae > Peptostreptococcaceae bacterium. The sequence continues at coordinate 12,132 of JAENWJ010000028.1, read as the reverse complement.
CCCGGATCTCTATGGGCTGTGGCCTCTTCGTCCACCCAGTCTTCCTCTTCATAAATCATGCCTTTTCTGCCTTCTACCTTTCTGGTTGGGCCCGCTTTGTAAAGTGCGCAGGAAAGTGGCCCATAGCAGAAGGTCTCGAAGCGATACTTCTTATCACCTTTGTTCCAATTATCTACAATAATCTCCACCGGCATCCTACATCCCCATATGCAGGTGGCGCATTTTGTTTTATAGGTTTTTGCCGACAATCTCCTGTGTCCCCTTTGCCTGTAAACTTCAAGCTCAGGCGGTACGTCTTCCCATGGCGGAGAAACCGACTCTGCTTCCGCGTGGCCATTCTTCTTTAACTTTGATACCTTGTAAAACTCCACAGGCTCCATGTTGGAATCGGCAACTATCAGGCACTCTCCGGATATCTCATCCCCTATGCAGAACTGATGTTTCTTCTCAGCAGCCTTTCCTATTCCAACAGAAAAGTCTCGTTCTTCCTCGCCGATAGAACCTTTGATGAAAAGCCCATAGCCCATATAGTTATGCTGCCTCTCATCGAAAGAGCGCAACAACCTGATTCTGGGTTGTACCGATATGATTATTCCCTTAAAAACCAGTTTCCCATCACTCATTATTATGACCTCCTCCACCGCTTACCCTCCAAACAAGATTAGCAGACACCCCTGTTATTCTGGCAAGTTGCCTTGTTGATATGCTCTCAAGCTTTAGTATCTCCTTTATAATCTCTTTCTTCTTATCTAAAGGCTCATTCCGAATCATAACAGGTTTGATTTTGAAAATTTCCTCTATCCTTTTCTTTGCTTCGTTATCGGTGATTCTGTTTTTCTTTTCCTTCACATCCAGGCATTGGGACGAATTCGGTTCATCCATGAATTTTATGAATTCACGGATAGCCCTATCACGATTACCACTGAACATACCTAGCACTTCTTCCCTGTCTATGAGTCTTCTATTCCTCACATACTCAAGATAGCTGCTCCACTCGTATTTTGATATATCCCCTTCAATTCCAGCCTTCATTGGATTTTGGTGGATATATCTTAAAACCGTTAAAAAATATGCATCCGTCTCCACAGGCTCGCTCTTAAATCTGTCTTGGAACAGATTCCCTATGCGGTCATATTTATGGTTGTACCAATATACATAGCTTCCGCCTATTCGTCTCATTATCTGTTCGAGAGGCTCCTTGCCTACTTTAAGCAACAAATGCACATGGTTTCCCATGAAGCAATATGCGTAGATATTATACCCGCATTGCTCTTTATACCCAAGCAATGTCTGCAGCAGCTTTTGCCTGTCCTCGTCATCCTCGAATATGCTCTGGCGGTTTATACCCCTCACTATTATATGATATATCTCACTTTGGCTTTTTTCTCTTGCCCCTCTTGGCATTTCTATCACCTCAAGATTAGTTTATATTATTGTGAAATTCATGTGAAGCAATAACCCCGTCCCCCTGCTTTCAAAATGGTATAGCCAAAAGAGTGATAGGGCTACCGCGTCAAGAACTATTGCTTAATTGAATTAACCGCTCATCAATAAAAGGCTTGATATATGCGTTATGGGATTCATGAAAAGCAACAACCCCGTCCCCTGCATTTCCCCCTGCATTTCGAAAAGTGCCGGGGGTTTTCGAACTTGACTAAAAGCAAACCCAACAGTTTACCTACCAAGCAGGATTAAAGCACCAGCAGCCATAGCAAGTAAAGCTAGTATCATACCAATGGCTGGTATTGGAACTTGGACCACTTGCACTAGGCCGGTCATGATGAGCCAAATGCCTAATAATAGCATTCCCAGTTTTTTGTTAACAAGTTTCATATTGTTCCCCTCCGTTTATGCATAGGTTGTATTACGGCTACCAAACAAATCTCTCGTATAAACTTTTTCAACTACATCTTTAATTTCATCAGATAATCGGTTTGTACCAATCACATCAGAAATCTTCTTAAACTCATCAAAATCCTTAATTACTCTTGAATGGTAAAATTCATCTTCTTGAAGTGCTGGCTCATATACAATGACTTCGATAATACATTTATTGGTTTGTTATGTATATTTCAATTTGTCTAGGTGCTTAATACAGAAATACCCAGACAAAAGATTCGGAAACACTCAAACACTATATCAGGGACATTTGAACACTTCGTTATTAAATTTAGTATAGTATATGCACTTTCATACCTTGCTCGAATGTATAGCCTAGTTCCCAACCAAGTTCAGTTGTAATCTTGGTATTGTCGATAGCATCTCTTCTGTCATGGCTGGTCTATCTTTCACATATTTAATTAGACATTCTGAGTTTATTACATAAAGCAGCAACCCCGTCCCCCTGCTTTTCAAAACTAACCCCTCCTAAATCGGATATTATAGAAGGGGATTGCGTTTTTAATTTTGTTCATAAATGATAGATGCTACTTTATCTTGAAGTTCAAAAATATTTACATCTGGTTTTAATCCGACAATCTCGCCTTGATTGTTAACCCCAATGATGAGTTTGCCTCCTCCAGTATTGGAAAATGCAATAATAGTTTTTGCTAAAGTAACACTATTTGGTATTTCAACTTTAAATTCTATATTCTTGCCTTCTCCATTCTGAATGGCATTTAATAAACTCATCTGGTGTCTCCTTCTCTTAACGATTTCCGAACCATTGTTAAACCATTGTTGAGCCATCGTCGAACCATTGTTGAGCCATCGTTAAACCATTGTTGAGCCATCGTCGAACCATTGTTGAGCCATCGTTAAACCATTGTTGTGCTATCGTTTAACTATCGTTATGCCATCGTTAAACCATTGTTGTGCCATTGTTAAACCATTGTTGAGCCATCGTCGAACCATTGTTGAGCCATCGTTAAACCATTGTTGTGCTATCGTTTAACTATCGTTATGCCATCGTTAAACCATTGTTGTGCTATCGTTTAACTATCGTTGTGCCATCGTTCCGCCATCGTTCCGCCATCGTTGTGCTATCTTTGAACCATCGTTGTCCTATCGTTAAAACTATTGTTTATCCTTTAACCTTTTCGAGTTTCTTTTGTGTGCTTTTTATATGTTCAATAAAATCTCTCTCAACTTGCGTCAATTGCTCTTTGCTTCGTTCTTTATATTTCTCATATTCCAGTTCTGCTTTAGTTTTAGCTTCTTCATGACTGATTTTTCCTGCATGATCTAGCAATTCACTTCCACTCATTTTTATAAAGTCATTTAATTTCTCTATCCAATCTTTCATATACATCGGACGTTGCCTAATTGCCTGAATTTCAGCAAATTCTAAATATGCAGTTACTAATCTGTTCAAAATCTTTATCTCATCTTCATTTAAATAATTCTTTGCAATTGATACATCAGTTTTTCTTAAAATTTTACGATCAAAGGATGTCATACCCATGAACTCTTCATCTACATTAGATCTCAAATAGACAATCTCTGCAGCCGTATGTCCATGAGCTGCATAATGCATCTTATTCTGTACAATTTTAAAAAACACTTTAGATTCTTCTGCATTAGGACTGTAATCAATACTTGTAGCATATATACCTAAAATTTGTCGATAGAATACCTTCTCACTAGATCTGATGTCGCGAATTCTTTCCAGCAACTCTTGAAAATAATTTCCGCCACCTGCATTCTTGAGGAGGTCATCATTTATGGCAAAACCTTTTTTCAGATACTCTTTTAAGGTCCTATTTGCCCAAATACGAAATTGTGTCCCACGTAGCGACTTTACTCGATAACCGACTGAGATAATCACGTCGAGGTTATAATAGTCAACCTGATAGGTTTTACCATCAGGCGCAGTTGTTGCAAAATTTGCAACAACTGAATTACGTTCAAGTTCACCCTCAGTAAAGATATTTTTTATGTGTCGGGAGATTGTAGATTTATCCCGCTGAAATAGCCCTGCCATTTGATCTATTGAAAGCCAAACGGTATCGCCATCAAAATTTGTTTCAATTTTCGTTAAACCATCCTCAGTCTGATACATGATTATTTCAGAGTTCATCACTTCACCCCGTCTATCGTTGAGCCATCTTTGAACCATCGTTGAACCATTGTTAAACTATCGTTCCGCCATTGTTGTGCTATCGTTGTGCTATCGTTGTGCCATCGTTGAACCATTGTTGAGCCATTGTTGAACCATTGTTAAACCATCGTTGAGCCATTGTTGAACCATTGTTGAACCATTGTTAAACCATTGTTAAACCATTGTTAAACCATTGTTGTGCTATCGTTCTCTATTATTATATCACTTTATTATATGTCTCCACGAGCCCCTGAAGTGCGGCTTCGACAAGGCTATATTTTTCATCTTCGGCGATGATTCTCAAGGCATCTAAATTGGATTTTAGTTTCTCCATTGTTATGCCGTTGGCCTTGCCTATGAAGATTTTTTCGTTTTCGGTTTTTTCTATTCCTTCCTCGTCCATTAGAAGTTCTTCGTAAAGTTTTTCTCCGGGTCTGAGGCCTGAAAACTCTATCTGTATATCCTTGTCGGGCTCTAGTCCTGAAAGGCGGATAAGGTCGCGCGCCAGGTCGATAATCTTGAATGGCTCGCCCATGTCAAGAACGAAAATCTCCCCGCCCTTTGCCATGGCTCCGGCCTGAAGCACTAGGCTTACGGCCTCGGGTATGGTCATGAAGTAGCGTATTATGTCCGGGTGGGTCACGGTCACCGGACCACCGCGTTCTATCTGTTTCTTAAAAATAGGGATTACGCTACCATTAGATCCAAGAACATTTCCGAAGCGGACTGCAACGAAATCGGTTTCGCTTTCCTTGTTCATGGCCTGGATAATCTTCTCGGCGATGCGCTTTGTTGCTCCCATGACACTGGTGGGGTTTACGGCCTTGTCTGTAGAGATCATTACAAATTTCTTGACATGATACTTATGGGAAAGTTCTACCATATTGAGGGTTCCGAAGACATTGTTCTTAACGGCTTCTATGGGATCCGTCTCCATGAGTGGCACGTGCTTATGGGCGGCGGCATGAAATATTTTTTGAGGCCTGTACATTTTGAAGAGTTCCTCCATGCGTTTTCTGTCGCGGATGGAAGCTATATGGAAAGAAACGTTCAAACCAGGATATTTCAATTGAAACTCCCGTTGGAGTAAGTAAGATGTGTTTTCGTTGACATCGATTATTATTAGTTGCTTTGGCTCATACTTGGCAATCTGCCTGCAGAGCTCCGAGCCTATTGACCCCGCTCCGCCGGTCACTAGAATAATCTTTCCTGTTATGTATTCGCACATATCGTCGATGTTCATCCTAACGGGTTCCCGTCCCAGAAGGTCCTCCACGGCTACGTCCCTTATATGGCTTACGCTGACCTTTCCGTCTATGATTTCGTATACTCCCGGAAGGGTTTTAAGCTTGCAGCCTGTCTCCTTGCATATGGATAATATTTTCTTTAATTTGGCTCGCTCCAGGGAAGGTATGGCTATTATAATTTCGGCAATCCGTTCTTTCTTTACCACATCCGGAATATCATGACAATTGCCCAAGACTTTCACTCCGTGGATTTTTTTATGCAGCTTGTATTTGTCGTCATCTATGAAACCAACTGGTTTGCCATCAACAATGTGATTGCCCAGCATTTCATTCACCACCAAGGCTCCTGCCTGCCCGGCCCCAACTATGAGTGTCCTCTTCTTCAGGTGTGGGTCCTGATGATTGATGGACCTAACCTGCCTGAAAAAACGATAGGAAAAACGCAGGCCTCCTGTCAAGCCTGTGGAAATGATAAAAAGGAGCAGAAAGATACTCCTTGGCATGGGAGTCTCAGTTATCATATAAAGTGCGAATATTCCTATGGCTCCTGTGAGATTCGCGGCTACTATGCGGACTAGTTCGTCCACACTGGCAAAGCTCCAGAGGCTGTTGTAAAGGCTAAAGAACCAAAAGACGGTGATCATTATAAGAGAAATGGCCCAAGCGTGGATTCTGTAAGATGCAAACCAGTTTTCGGGCAGGGTGAATTCAAAGCGCAGTAGAAGGGCCCCAATGGCTGCGGCGTTTATGAAAAGCACATCTAAGAGCATTAGAAAAAGCACTCTTGTCCTAGGCCTGATGCTTATATGTATGCTGTTGAGCTTCCGGCTCAACAGGTATGTGATATTGTTTTTTTGCTCTGATTTCCGAGAATCCATTTTATTTTCCTTTTTATGAGAAGTGCCAGAACACCCGTGACTTTAGTCGTGGGATAAATGGTATTATTTGCTTAAGCTATAGGACTCTTTTCGAAACCTACGTCCACTCCGGCTTTTGTTTCATTATTTTCCCAATATTCTATGAAAAATGCCCAGAAAACTCCTAACATGAGCCCCAGTACGGCCCCGATGGCAAGGTTTAAGGCCTTTCTTGGCGACACCGGTGACGAAGGCGGCAATGCCTTTGATACAACATAGCTTTCTTTATAGGTGTTCATAGGTGATTGCCCTGATATTTCCTGATTTATTGCTTCCAACCTTGTCTTAATATTTGCCACTTCTTCCTGTCTTTGTATCAACGCGAGATTGTCATTAAAAATTTTGCTTTGTATTTCCAAATACCTAGTATTCATTTCTTCGCTTTTCAGTTCGATGCTTAAAATTCCATTTCCATAATTACCCTGTGATAAAATAGTATTCAGCGCAGGGTCATCTACAAGATTTTTCTTCAATATTACGAATTCAGATGCTTCCGCAAGTTCTCCGGTGCTGGCTTCTAAAGTTTTTTGAATCAGACTGATGTCTTCATTGGCCTTAATCAGCATCTTTTCATAAATCGGAATGGCGATAGCTTTTGAATTGACTGCCATCTCATTTGCTATTTGCACCGCCAACTCCGAATCATTGTTTTTTACAGTGATTTCTATGAGGTTGGTGTCTTCAATAGACTCTATGGCAATCATTTTTTTAAGACTTTCCGTGTCTATTTCCTGTTCCTGCAGATTCAAATCCTCAATTGTGCTCGAAAGCACGTCGTAATTGGTTATTTGCACCGTGTAGTCCTCCAAGCCGACGGGGACACCACTAAGCCGAAGCATTGCTGTTGCCTCATATGATGGCTTCAGTATGAAAAAACTGTATACACCCGCAAGAACGATGCAGACAAGGGTTATCAATGCTATGGCTTTCTTCCTTTTTAATAATGCTTCAATCAATTCTCTTAGACTGATTTCTTCCTCGTATCCGCCTTGTATCGGTTCCATCCCTATTCCTCCGTAAACATAAGAAAGTCAATGCCATTTATAGTCTGTCAAACTATTTTCAATTTGCAGACGTTTTGTCTATGTCCGGCACCGCTAATTTATTATACAATAAGGCTAACGCAATTACAAATTCTAGGCTTTGTCAATATTTGCCGAAAATGGCTAATCCGCAATTATTCTCTTTATGCTTAAATACAAGGCTGATTGGTATGGCAAAGAAGTTGTCAGAGTCAGTCGGTGGTATCCATCGAGTCAAATCTGTTCGGAATGTGGCTATAGAGATGGCAAAAAATCTCTGGATATCCGAGAATGGGTTTGCCCAAACTGTGGTTCACTCCTAGACCGCGACATCAATGCCAGTATCAACATAAAAAACGAAGGGCTTAGAATGCAATCAGCATAAGCCTCAAATAGAGCCGTCGGGACGACGGGGATAGCTTAGTTAATAAGAGAAACCGCTGACACTAAAGAAACATTTTGGTATCAAGTAAGCTCTGTTCCTAAGAATTCCGTGATTTTAGCCATGGGAGGTTCAAGGCGAGCCATTCTCATCTGTGCATTTTTGCCGGCATTCTGTGATAAAAGCAGGTACAAAAGAGCATATTTATGTTAAGATGAACAGATAAAAAGGAGAATGATAATGGAAAATAAAAATAATATGAAAATAAAACAGCGCGACAGCAGCTTTACCGGCGTGCTTTACGTCACGGCGACTTATCTTTTCTGGGGAGTCCAGCCCATCTACTGGAAACAACTTGCCGCCTACAGTGCGGTGGAACTCATTGCCAATCGGATAGTATGGTCCTTCGTGTTCTTTATGATCATTTTGCGGTTGCAAAAAAAGATACCCCTTCTTAAAGTGGCATTCAAGGACAAGAAGCGATTCTTTATGACATGCGTGGCCGGGTATCTCGTCAGCGTCAATTGGCTCATCTACATCTACGCCGTAAACACGGGGCAGATTCTCGCCACCAGCCTGGGATATTACATATGCCCGCTTGTGAGCGTCATCCTCGGAATGATTTTTCTGAAGGAGCGGTTCAACAAGCTTCAGATGGTCGCATTCCTGCTTGCCTGCTCCGGGGTCGGGGTCGTGGCAATCAGCTACGGAAACCTTCCATGGATTGCCGTAAGCCTGCCGCTTCTATTTGGTGTGTACGGGCTTTTCAAGAAGATGATAGGACTAGACGCGGTGGTCAGCATGGTGATAGAGATAATGGCTATTCTTCCCCTCGGTCTTGGCTATATGATTTACATCGAAAGCACGGGGCAAGGACACCTGCTCTCCGATGGGGGATACATGACCTTTATGATGCTACTAACAGGAGTCGTTACGAGCCTGCCTCTCTGGTGGTTCGCAAAGGGAGCCTCGATGGTAAAGCTTTCCACAATAGGATTCATGCAATTTCTTGCGCCGACGATTAGCCTCATCATGGGAGTCCTCATGTACAATGAGCCATTCTCATCCGTGCAGCTTTACAGCTTCGGCCTCATATGGGCCGCCATCGCCGTGTTCATCTACACCATAGTGAAAAGGAGGTAGGAAGTAAAAAAAAGGACTAAAAAGGGACAGACGTTTTGGACTTCTTTTTTGCTATCTTTGTATAGTATTTGGTTTGGCTTATCCCTAAAATTCCATAAATTTCTTTGCCCGACAATACCGTTTCATTGGCAATGGCCAAATTCATGGCTTTTAGCTCTTCATCGCATGGCTTCTCCTTTTTTATTTGCCAATTTTTTACTAAGGCTTCGCATTTCTTGTAATCCTCAAAATGTTCCTGCGCTTGAAAAGATTCAAAATCGAAGCCATCCTCCTTTTGTGAAAAGGATATGAATCGCTTGCGCGCTTCTAAAAGCTTTGAATCAAATAGCTTTAAGATGGGATAGGTAGTAGTAAGGCCCTCTCCTGACAAATAATCCTTATAGCTGGACCAGAAGTACTCCACAGGGCTTGCAACCATGCCCGCCTTCACTGGATTTCTGTGGATATATCTCAAAACACAAAGCAAGTAATCCCCATTCTCCACAGGAAAACTCTTGTAACGGCTTTGAAAAACGTGTCCGACGGTTGCATTTTTGGCGTTGAAGTAATGGGCATACGTCTGATTAACCTCTTTGCAAAATTCGGGCAGCGTTTTGCACTCTATCAGCAGGTGGTAGTGGTTGCCCATGAGGCAATAAGCGTAAATTTTGGCCTCGTGGGCATTTTTAGCTCCAATAAGCAACTTCAAGAAATATCTGTTGTCCACCTCGTCAAGAAAAATTTCCTGCTTGCCGTTGCCCCTAGCCATTACATGATATATATCCGTTCCGCTTAATGCACGCTTTGTCCTCATAAACGCTTCCCCTTTCCAGTTGTATTTTCTTATTCTGCAATTCGTCTATCCGCCATCATGATTACTTTACAATTTTCACCCACTCTGCAAATGTGTTTCCATAAAATAAATGGGGTTATTTGTATGAAGCCGAAAATGTCTGTCCCTTTTTAGTTCTTTTAGCTAAAGCGAATCGATAAAGCGGCAAAATAGGATCGTCATCTCCGCGCGGGTTATGCGATTGTCTGGCCTGAAGGTTCCATCGGGATATCCTTTGAGTAGGCCTCGTTTGTAGGCGCATGCCATATATGTTCTGTAGCAATGTCCCTCTACGTCTGAAAAAGGCATGTCCGCGTCTTCATCAAGCTGCGTCCAGTTTTCGCTTTGATATAGCAACATTGCCACCTCACCCCTTGTGATTGGTCGGCTGAGGAGCAAATCATCCCCGAACGCATCCATAAGGATATCGACATCCATTCTGCTCAAAGAGGAAAGGGCATAACAGAGGCTCCAATCTCCCGCCGACATCTCGGGTAGGTCGCTTTTTCTAGGAGCATAATCCAAATCGAAGCCACAAAGCCTGACTCTTTCCAAAATGGCTATGCATTCTTCTATGGTGATTTCGTTTTCAGGCCTGAATGTCCCATCTTCGTAGCCTCTGATAAAACCTTTGTGACAAAATTCATCAATGGCATCTTCCGCCCAGTGATTTTCGATGTCTGTCATGGCATCATTTCCGGTTTCCATGGATGCTTCGACGAGGAGAGGGATTGTGCAGGTCTCTACGGTGCCTATGTCTGTTGCCGTCAAGTAAACGCTTCCCGGATTTTTTGAGATTATGCTTCCGTCGCTTAATATCTCAAGTATGCTGCTATCGGAACTTTCAAAGGTAAAGCTTTTATTTTCGATGATGTTCCCAAACTCGTCGTATGGAGTAACTATCTTTTTTATGTCCAGTATCGTTCCCGATGGCAACACGTAGGCTAAATTTATACCCATCCGGCTTACGGCTTCGGGGGATGGTTCTATTTCCCGTTTTCGTGCATTCTTCAAGATTAGTTCCCTCTGGGACAATACGCTTTTGTTTCCGGCTTTATCCCAGGCCCTGGCTTCCAGAATCCATATTCCTTTTTCTGAAATCCCAAATGGCTTATCATAGGTAATCCAAGCCGATTCGGTGCTTTTTATTAACCTGTATTCAATACTCTCGACGTCCGAATCCCGTTCCTGGGACAAAATTATTTCCACAGAGTTTCTTGATATTCCGTTTTCAGGGTCCATGGTTATGGTTGGAGGCGCCTGCGCCTCCTTGTCAATCCATGAAACCTCAGCCACGGCGCTACCGTTATTTCCCGCGGCATCCTCAAACTCGAAAGTGAAACTGCCGTTCGTGGTGAAATCATATGTGTTTAAACCGCCGTTGTTCGTTATTGTCACTGCGTTTTCGTCATATGTAGCAAGGGTAGCTATAACCGACTCGTTGGTTAAATCCGTCTCGCTATAAGAAATGTTGCCAGTGGGCGAAGTTGTATCAATCCAGTCGATTTTCAAATTTGATTCGCCACTCAAATTTCCGGCAAGATCACTTTGAAATGCTGTTAAAGAGACATTTTCATCAACCGCAAATGGATTTTCATATATGACATCCGAGGCTCCGTTCAAGCTATAATGGATGTTTGCATTTTCTTCTCCCGAAAGTGAAACCAAAACCGAACCGCTTGTAAGACTACTTGGATTAGTAGAAATACCAGGCTGAGTCGGGGATATCCTGTCAACTGTCAAGTCATGCTGCCACGTCAATTTAGTTTCTCCGGAACCTCCGTCATCCGAAAGAGCTATGCAGATATCTACTTGAGGCCCTTCCGGCAATTGCGATGCATCCCAGGAAGCGCTCCATGTTGCTGCATCCTTTGTGATGAGTCCTTCAACATCCCCTATGAATGCAGAAATGGAAACCTCGTCGCCATCGGCGTCCTGATAGGTGCCACCTAATATGAATGTCCCATCCGCTTTTATGTGCACGTCTCCATTCGGACTTATGATTGCCCCTCGCGGCATTTTACGAGTGGTTCCGATCCAATACATGTGAGCGAGACTCTCCACGTCATCGCTGTTCCTCGCGACTGCACCAATCTGATATTCCTTTCCTTCTTCAAGGTTTATAAATGTGCCCGTTGTCGTCATCCCAAAAACCATTTCTGAAACGCTTCCGGTTGCATCCGATAAGCAAACCTTGTTTTCTGTTCCATCCGACTGATTCGACCTGTCCATAGAATAACTCAAACTTTCGTTTGTCCTGCCCGTTATCGAAACCGACTCGGGGTTAGCCGCTAGTGTGTACATAAATGTGAAGCTGGAAAAGTTCCCAATGTTTCCTGCGGCGTCCTTAACCCGCGTTGTCGCTTTATATCTGGTATTCTCTTGAAGTCCTTCGAATAGATATTCCTGATTCTGATAATTATAAACTGAACCAATTGACGTCCCTATAGCACTAAATAGCTTGAAGTTATAACCTTTTATGTGTGCAGGCGCGACACATCCCTCCAACCCGGAAGCATTGGCTGTAACGCTTATTGAATCCGCACCTTCGACTTTCATGGTCGGATAATT
>JAENWJ010000027.1 GCA_016649995.1 Peptostreptococcaceae bacterium | reverse complement strand
AGCACGCCCCACTCGGCAATCTCAAGAATCTCTTTTATATTGGCAGTGTCTATAAATAGTTTCATATCTGTACCTCCCGTTATTGTTTACGGTAGTATTTATACATTCAACGATATAGCCCCCGTCCCCATTTCGTTGAAACGAGTTTACTCCAGTACGAAGATTTTGTCGGCTACGTAGTTGTCGCCGTCGTAGTTTCCGTATATGAAGACTTTGTCGCCGTCGTCGATATCCTCGAAGTCCATTGACCTTCCGGATGACGAGAATATGGCGGTATCGTCGGCGTCAACGTAAACGTAAATGTATTCCGCGGAGCCGTTTTCGATGTATTTGATTTTCAGCTTTTCCGAGCTGGCGTAGATGTTGTAGACGGTTCCGTCGATATTCTCGAGTTCCTCGGTGCTGTCGGACTGTATTTCGGTGACCATTCCGCCCTCGAGGATTAGGTCAACGCTATAGTTGAGCCTCAAGTCATATAGGCTTTTGTCGCTGCCTGCTATTTCTATGTCAGCATCGCTGTCAACGTCGAAGGTCTTCTCTTCGTTGTCGTCTGTCATTATGGTTATCTGCGGCTGTGCCGCGATCAGGATGGAGCGCACTATTCCGCTTTCTTCCGTTTCGGTGCTGCTTGCTACTATGAGTACGACCTTTTCGTAATCCGTGGTCACAACTACGAAATCGCCATTGTAAAGATTGGTTATGGTTCTGTCGCTGCCGTTTTTCTCCACGTCATAGTCGTCGTCAAGCACAAGCTCGATTGTCTTTCCGTCCACTCCCTTTATGACTATTGCGCTCTCGTCTTCACCCTCGCTATATTCTTGGAAGATGCCTTCGTACTCGCGGCTCTTGCCGAAGCCCTCCAGCTTTGTGAATTCATCCCCGACGAGCGTGTAGTTTACGAAATCTCCCCGCTCAAGCTCTGACAGGGCGACGGGTTTTCCTTCCTTAAGTATAGGTGCAGTGGGTGTGGTGGCGTATGTGAATTTGTCGCCATCCAAGCCCTTCAATGTCACTAGGAAGTAATCCTCTATCGAGATGTATGTGTAGAACGTGGCATCGTACTCATCGAAATCGCTGCCCGCCATGTTCCCGTCAACAACCGTCAATCGGCTCAAAGCTTCGCCATCGAAATTAAGGCGTATTGTCATGTCTATGTCCAGGTCGTCGATCGATTCCTCGCGACCGTCGATGATAATCTCGACATCGGCGAGGTTGTATATGGCAATATCCTCTTCATCATCATTATTCTGGACGACTACGCGGTTGGTGTCCCCTATTATATTTGTGATGATTCCCGTGACGCCTTCGGCATCCTCAACCGGAGGCTCTTCTTCCCTAAGCAAGTCCAGGGAAACGGAAAGCATCTTTGCCATGGCCGCTCTAGTGATGGGGTCACTGGGGTTGAAATACCCAAGCGTATCTCCGCCAACTACGTCATACTTTCCAAGAAGGTAAACGTATGGCCTCGCTGCTGATACTATGGACGAAGCATCTTTAAAGTCCAGTGTATAAAGAACATTGAGGTTCTCCTCAAGATATATGTTCATAGTCTTTCCAAGGAACACGGCAACTTCAAAACGTCTTGAGTTTGTATATATATCCCCTATGTGAAAGTTGTTGAGGTCAGCAGCGGCTATTATATCGTTTTCAAGGCAATAAGCAACCGCCCCATACATGTCCGGCCAATCGGGAACTCCGTTTGCGACTATGGTTGACATGTGCTTGTTTATGTTGGCGGTCTGTTCGCTAGCCGGAACAAGGTCCGCCGCCTTGAGCGTCCTGTAGATCATAAGTATCGAAGCATACTTGCTTATGTTGTCGTTTGGCCTAAAGGTGCCGTCCTCGTATCCCGTGACTATGCTTTCGTCTGCCATTTTTTCTATGTAGCTCTCGGCCCATGCCGCCTCGCCTATATCTGTAAAATCGGCGAATGCCGCCATTGGCGAAACAAGCATCGCAAGTGAAACCGCCAAGGCCACCGCTGTTTTTTTATTGAACATTTTATTTTGCGCCCCCTTCGATGGATTGATATTCTTTGTATCATTATATCATATTCGATATCATATTCGTTTTTTCTTGATGAAATCATCTTTATCTAAATTACAATGTTGTCATCTTCCAAAAGTAATAACCCCGTCACCCTTGCATTAAAATAAAACAGGCGATTAATCGCCTGTTTTATTTCAATTCCAAAAGATCTTCTATCTGATCCTTAAGCTCTGTCTGTTTTTCCTGCCTAAGCTTGCCTTCAATCACTTCGTCATTGTATTCCTGCCATAATCTCAGGAGATTCTCATATGACTTGCTAAAGCGGTAAGAATCGCTCTCGAATTCATCCGGCAGGCGCTTCAAAAGTTCTTCAGGCCTGGATTCGCTGAGCTTTGCTATCCATGCGGCGCTGAATTCCTTCCAATCCTCGGAGCTGAGATTTGCAATGATTTCATGTTCATCGTTCAGTTCATTGTAACGATCCACAAGGCTTGTGCTATACTCAGCAAAGTACCCATTCGCTTCAGTGGCTGAAACCTGAGGCATACTCTTGCTATAGTATCTTACTCCGCCGAAAATAGCGGCTACAATAACCAGTATTGATAAGGATGCAATCAAATATTTTTTTTCCATATGGTCTTCCCCTCGGTGTTTTTTGCGACAATTGTATTATATAATATGCTGCACCCTATTTCAACTCTAAAATGTAACTTCATTCCTGCCAACCGCTATGGAATCCTGGAATCTTGTAAGGGCAAGACTATAGTCCAAAACTGCGCTCGACAAACCAAGTCGAGCCTGTATATAGGCGTTTTGCGCCTGCGATACGTCTGTGAGAATGACCAGCCCTGCATCATAGGAAAGCTGCGAGATTCTCAAGGATTCCTTAGTCAATTCCACTGACTTCTCACCGGTTGAGACTTTCCGCTCGGCCTCTATGACATCAAGGTAATTTCCCCGTACCTGCATCTCCACTGCATCTCGGGCGCTTTCATATGCGTCCACAGCTTTTTCGTAATCAATCTGGGCGTTCTTGTACTGATCCGTGTTGTCCGTGTACTGCCTTTGCACAATAGCCTTGTTGAGTTCGTTGTATCTAAGCTGAAACGCAGCCCCCAGCATTTCCTTGCGGCTGCCTATAGCCATTTCGATGGCCGTTTCAATCTCGGGCAATGCCCCCGCTTCAAAGGAAACGGCATCCGTGAGGGAAACATCCTCCATCAGTCCATAGCCGAGCTTGCTGCTTAGGAGCATGCGGTTCTTGTCGTACATATGCTTTGCGGACATGATTGCGTTATCCGCCCGAATCATCGCCAGTTCCGCTTGAAGAACAACCTGCTTGTTGACGAGGCCCAGTTCGTACTTCTTCTGCGTCTGCTGATAGACTTTGGTCGCTATAGCCAAATTCTCCTGTTGGATGGCGTAGTTCTCGCCTAATTGCCTGCTTCCGTAGTAGAGCTGCTCGATGTTTGAGTCCACCCCGTTTCGAGTTGCCTCAAGCTCCTTTTGGGCGCTTCCCCAGGCGTATTCGTTGGCGATTTCAGCCATTATATATTGGTCCTTGTCCTTGTCGTATACCGCGTTAAGTTTCTTGAGGTCACGCTTTCCCTTATCGTAATCCAATTCCGCCTGCTCGTAGTCAAGCAGCGCCGTTGCCAGTGTTGCGTTTTTATTCTCCGCCTTCTCAAATGCCTGGATGATTGTTAAGCTTTCTCCATTTGACTCGAAAACGAATCCGTATATTTCCTCACCATATGCAAATATCGCTGTTGAGAAAAGCAAAGCCGCCAACACGACCGCCAATTTCTTTTTCATATTATTCCCTCCCAATGCTTTTCTTTTACTGAATTTTTGAATGCTTCGTTGCTTATATCTTAACCGTCATAGGCAAGGAAGTCAATGCCACGAGATTGCCTCGTACAGCTTCTGTACATGTTCTCATCCTTCGCTCAATGCAAAGAAAGACCCCTTTTGCACTTGGGATTAATCCCAAGGCTTTAGGGGCCTTTCTTCTAGTTATTGCAATAATTGATTCTTGAATTTACTTTGAATTATTCGTAAACTCAGTGGTACTACCGACAGTTACATAGTCGCCTTTATCGATTGCTTCAAAATCACCTAGTCCAATGATGTCTCCATCACTATTTTTAACCACCGTAGTTGGAACAGCTGCATAGATCACAGCATCTATTACCATTTGATCATGGCCAGTATTCACGAAGGTTACTACATCACCTTCTGTTGTAGAACCTGGAGTTTCTGTTACGCCATTCCAAACAAGGACTACGACCATTTCTCCGTCGCCATTAAGAATGTATCTAACGTTCGTGTAATCGTCAAGCTTGCTTGCCGAAACCTTAGTGTCGATAGCTAAGCTTGCATCACCTACGAGATCGTCTGCTGTATAAATTACAGCATCGTCAGCAACTTTTATAGTTGTTTTACCATCAGCGACATTAGTGTAAGTTACATAATCGCCATCTACGATAGCACTAGTAATGTTAAGAATTTCTTTTGCTAATGGTGCATCTGTTTCGTCAAAATTCACTGCATCGTCACTATTGTAAGAGAATTTGAATATTTGACCTTCAACAAGTTGTTCTTCGTCACCGTCATCAAGAAGGTAATCGTCTTTGTCGCCAGCGTATACATCAAGTTCTGCATACTGGTCATCGCTTATTTCGTAGTAATCTGCGAGAGCGATTGCGTAGTAATTATCCGCGTCTGTTCCGTCGAAGCTTGAAACAAAGACAATCGCGTCAGCTGTTCTGCCTGATTCACCGAATACGAGTGCAGTCAAGCGACCAAACGAATTATCATAAACGTCATCGTAATCAATCAAAGCCGGATCAACAACAGTACCATCCGTAGCATCGATGAAGATAGTGTCACTATCGATGTAGTAATAGTCACCATCATTTGTTAAATCATCGATGTACCTAGAATCAGTACCCTTTTTCAACTCTACAATAGTAGCTTCGCTGACAACAGCACTACCAGTAGTACCATCAAATTCATCTGCTACTTCTCCATCTGAATTCAATTCAAATTCGACTGCTACAACTGAAGTCTCAAAGTAGTTTCTATCTTCACCAATCGTATCAGCATCAATCACTGCATTAACGTCAGATCTTGTTTCAAAATCATAAGTTGCTTCTTCGCCTAAACCATTGAATACTGTCATTTCTGAAGTACTACCATAGTTAGCCCAAGTTACAACACCATATATAGTGTCGCCAATGCCGTCAACGTTTGCAACTATTGCAAGAGCGTCACCGTTGAAGTCCAGCACCATGACAACATTTTCATCCATAAAATCGTTAAGATCATCTATAGCATTGTCAAAAGCTACTACAGTGTCAAGTTCGTCTGTTGAAGAGAAGGGTTCAGCTGACAGGTCGTACCAAGAACCGTCGACTTTAACGTCGGCTGTTTTAGCGGCTTCAAGTGCGCCTTCTACCTTAGCGTCTGCGAACATAACGAAGAGTTCATCGTCGTTTTCGAAGTAAGCAATGGCATTGTCAGCTTCTACGTCGCCAAGCTCTGCTTCCATCATGTCTGCAGTAAAGTAGTAAGCGTCGTCATAGTTGTCAATCTCTAAAGTGTCTTCATCCCCTGCAGAAATATAATCAAATCCGTTGGAATCCACAGCTTTTACAACTGCGCCTTCAACGTCGAAGTTGAATACTGAAGCAAATACCACTTCGTCGTCTTCCATTACGAATCTACCATAATCGCCAGCTGTAAGGTCGGCAGTATCGAAGTTTACATAAGTGTCAGCACCTGATGCGAAATCGAAGGTGTCGTCTTCTACAAGAAGCGTAACATAATCGTCATTATCGACATCGACTTTTACAGTGTCATAAATGATGTCAGCTGCGTCAGTTTCAACTGTCCAGTAGAAAATTTCGTCATCGTCATTAACCCAAGCTGTTACTTCGAGTCCGAAGTAGCTGTTGGCATCAGTAGCTGTAAGGAGCGTGTAAGTGTCTCCGTCAAGAGCAACTTCGTCTGAATCCAAGTTTGAATCTGAAAAAGGAACATCGGTTACTCTGACAGTATCAAGCTCAGTTGCGCCAAGTTTGTCAGTCAAAAGAGTCTTGTCAGTAACTGAATAAGTCTCTTCGTCGCCGTATCCTACTCTTTCCATTAAGTTAACATCAAGCGCGTTGTTCATAAGAATAGCAACAACACCTCTGGGTGCAGGAGCGCCTAAAACGCCGGAAACGTCGTCAGTTACGCCTGTTTCAGCTGCTACAACTATGAATCCATTAGGATATCCGCCTTTGTCTGCGGCTTCTGGTGCGTATCCAAGAGTTCTCATAATCATTGTAACGGCTTGCTCGTAAGTTACAGGATCGCTAGGTCCGTACATGCCGTTTCCGTAGCCTTTGATGATTTCAAGGCCGTCAGCGATGTTGATGTATCCTGATGCCCAATTATCAGCGGGAACATCAGTGAAGGATGTAGTGCCCTTCATAGCGGCGGCGTTTTCAAGACCGAGGGATCTAACGACTACGGCTGCGAATTCAGCCCTTGTAATCGTATTGTCCGGCTTGAAAGAACCGTCTGGGTATCCTTGAAGAATACCTAAGGCTCCAAGTCTAGTGACAGCCTCGTCGTAGTCAGTGCCAACAACGTCTTTGGGAGTTGCGAATGCAAATGCAACAGATCCGAGGACTAATGAAAGCACTAACACCAATGAAAGTAATTTTTTCATGGTTTGTGTTTCCTCCTTTAAAATTGTTTTTTTATTTAGAAGCGGTGACTCTATGTACACCACGTTCTATCGATTGATATGCAAAACAACTGCGGAAGAGTTACATAGCCTCTCCTACTCTGTTATTATACATCCAAAACGGCCTATTTAACATTACGCTCTTGTTACAATTAAGAGACCATCACATGTCAAAGATTTTGGATTTCTCCATTTCTTTTCGGTTAACAAGGATTGAAAGGAAGATGCCCAGCATGACCCAGTAGATTGGCGCGACCGAAACAACGCTGTCGTTGAAGAGTGAGGTCATGAGATAGCCGAAGAGCGAAGCGTCAAGCATGAGGAGAATTTGGTCGAGGCGCTTTGAAAAACCAAAGCCCACCTGTTTTAGGAACTTCCAGAATGCATATTTATTGAGGAAGATAAAAGCCAAAAGAGCTATGAGGCCTTGGTTGACACCTATCTGCAGGTACAGGTTATGCGGCTTATCGGCTATTTTGTTGAATCCTTCTTTAAATGAATCGGCATGGGGAAACTTGAATATATAGGTGTCGGGTCCGTTTCCGATTATTATAGTGTCTTTCATCATGCCGAGGGTCTTGTACCATATGTATCCACGGCCCGAACCAAGGGTTGTGAAGCCTTCTCCATACTTTATGCCGCTTTCTTTTTTTACTGTTTCTTCCTTTTCTTGCATAATCTCTTCAGTTTTCAAGGATGAATCGCCAGATTCCGTAGCGGTTTCGGTTATCTCTTCTTTTTCTTGTGCATATGCTACTCCTACATCAGAAAAAAGTTTGTTGATTTTACCGAAGACGCGATCAGAATTCTGAAAGTTCATGATGAAGGCTATTACGAAAACCACGGCTATGATTGAAGCGTAGCGTTTCCAGTCCCGCTTGAAGTTCTTATAGTTCATGCCAATAAGAAGCGCAGACGCGGAGAGTATACCGACAAGTCCCGCCCTGGAACCACTTGCAACCATAAAGACAAAGGCCAAAACGCTCAGCGCAAAATAAGCAATCTTTTTCTTCTTCTCTGTCTCAAACAGAAAGAGGCCAAGGAAGAAAGGCGTTGTAATAGCCGTGAATGAACCTACGTAGTTGGGGTTGAATAGCGTGGCGTAGGCAATTTTTTGAAATCTGAATGTAAGGGTAGGCATATTTGGTTGCAGTTCTGATGGAATGGACAATTTATATGCAAGCGCAGTCTCAAGAAAATTATGACCGTAGAACTGCCCGATGCCTATACATGACAAAATTACTGTCGAAACAATCAATCCCCATTTAAAGGGTTTTAGGTCTGTCCTCGAAAAATCGACGGAATAAGCCGCGAGGAAAACTACCAGATAGGCTATGTAAGTAATGAGTCCTTCCGTTCTGTCGTAAAATCCCCATATGGAAACATAGCGGAAGTCCGACATAAATGCGGAAAGTATTGTAAAAAGTGCTATGATGCCGATTGCAATGAATATTTTGTTGTCTTTCTTGATGCGGTTCTTGTGGTCAATGAGCTGCCCAAACATTATAAAAAGGAGAGCACCTGCCACTACCCAAAGGAAAACCGCCTTATAGTAATGGAAGAAATTCAGTCTCTGCCCGCTTACAAGCTGCGATATGTTTGTCTGTCCCTTGGCAAACCCCACGAATGGCACTACCTTGATCCTTACAATGAGTGGAACTACGGCCGCCATGACCGCCAGTATGTATAGCTTTATTTTATCGTGCATCTATGAACCTCCATCTTGTTATATTATTGGATCGCTTTAATCTTCTTCCATTATATAGGAAAGATAAAGGAAAAGCAGTAGAAAGATTAAATACAGTGGAACGTAGAACGTAGAAAGTGGAAAGGAAAGGATAAAAAGCTAAGACAAAAGATTAAAAGAAATAAGTTGGTCAGTTGGTCAGTTGGAAAGGAAAGGATAAAAAGCTAAGACAAAAGATTAGAGCGTGCAACATAATATTCTCCTAATACGGCAAAGAAGGACGACCACTGTCGTCCTTCTAAGGTTTTTAAGCAGTAAACTCTGCAATGGATATGAGTTTAAGGTCTTCATTCCGACCTACTAATCTCTCTATAGTAGTTCACTTAAGTTTTTCGATTGCTGTCTGAAGCTGCAGATCTTCAATACCGTTTCTCAGTACCGTAAATATTCTTTGTTCAATAAGATTTTTTGTCGTCCAGTCTAGAACTCCATATGAATAAAGATTCTCTGCTTCTTGAAAATTCTTCACGGCTTCGAATGTTGCTTCGTCGACCTTTCCTGTTGGCTCGATTTCATAACCAAGGAATGCCAATCTTTGCTGCGCTCCGTACACATTTAGGCCCACATCGCCCAAACCGGGCTTGTTATCTTCTATCATAGGAACAAAATCCAGAACCGCTTCCGTATCTTCCACTCGGAGATTTTTAACTACAAAATCAGGTTCGATTCCCACCTTGTCTATTTGCTCTTGACTTCCCGTAAGGTACTCGGCTATAGTCATTTTTAAGGCCCCGCCGTTTGTTATGGGGGTTACGCTCTGGACGGTTCCCTTTCCGTAGCTTTGTGTGCCCACAATTATTCCGGAATCGGTGTCCTTTATGGCTCCCGCGAAAATCTCGGATGCGCTTGCACTGCCTTCGTTTATGATTACAACCAGCGGAATGCCTGAAGCTTCCGTTTCTGCATAGTAGCTTTTTCTATTTTCCTCATCTTTGTAATCGATGTAAAGAATCGGTTGGCCCTCATCTATGAATCTGTCGGCCATTTTTACGCTTTCCGTAACGAGACCTCCAGGATTGTTTCTTATATCTATAATCAATCTCGTCATTCCTTGCGCCGTAAGTTCATCGAAAGCCTTTCCGAAGTTCAAATCCGCTTCGGTTCCGAATCTAATTATTTGAATATATCCTATTCCATCTTCAAGCATCTTATACTCAATCTCGTTTATGATGATTTTTTCTCTTGTTATTTTAAAATAAAGTACTTCATTGACGTTTTCCCTTACTATGCCTATTTTTACAGTTGTTCCCGCCTCGCCCTTTATTGCGCTCGCGGCTTTTTCCAAGCCATAACCCGTTATATCAACATCATCCACATAACGAATTATGTCGCCCGCTTGTATGCCGCCCTTTTCGGCCGGAGTATCCACAAAGGGAGAAATGACAACGGTGTCTTCGCCCCTCTTGGTTATGGAAACACCTATTCCCCGATATTCCCCTTTAGCCTCTTCGTTGAATTTTTCATAATCGTTGGGTCCAAAATAATTGCTATGCTCGTCAAGAACCTCGAATAATCCATTGTAGGCACCTTCCATCAGTTCCTCTTCGGTGACGTCATACTTGTACTGCACCTCGATGAATTTAATCATCAGCTCCATATAGTCGATTCTATCCTCAGCCGTATCGAAGCTCTTTGTCGGCTCTGCGGCGCTCGCGACTCCCGTTGATAAGAGAGCGGCTATGAGAAGAGTCGCCATAAAGATTTTTAATGCCTTGCTTGTATTTTTCATTGGATGTTTCCCTCCGTTTCCATTGGTTTCCTTATTTTATAAGTATAATTTAAGGATAAAACAAATGCCACCCTGCCGAGGTGACATTCTTATTACATTCGTTCGGGCTTGTTAACCTCCAGCTGGTCCAGTATGCTTGAAAAAACCATGGCCAGGGACCTGTATAGCTTCAATATTGTCTTTAGTTTTTCCTTCTCCAGTTGCCTGTAGAGCATGCCGTCATTTATGTCGTTGAAGAGATTGCTAAGCCTTTCGGCGTAGGCAATGTAGATTGACGGGTCTTTTTCCGCTACGGCTTTCTCTACAACATGCCTATATTCGCTCATTTCCTTGGCTATTTTTTTCTCACTGTCGTCATCGAGTAAAGCCTCGTCAAAGTCGGCAAGATAGGAAACCCCTGAACCTTCCTCCTTGAATATATCAAGCAGTGAACGAGTCCTGGTGTATACATACTGCAAATCTCTTGAATTGTTTTCGTTGTACTGGAGCTTTGCATTCATATTGTATGGAGTTCTGACTAGTGAATATCTTATCCTCTCAAGGTCGGCCATTTCCATTACATCGCCAACATCAAGGCAATCCATTAAATTGTCTCCATCGTATAAGTCCACTTTTTCTGTGATGATTGCTCTTCCGGAGAGCTCCGGATAGATTTTCTCTGTTTTCCTCGACATGAATATCACGGCGTCTTCTAAGACCGCAGTGTCTTTTGTTATATCTGTTTCCATTAGGCCTTCGCATCTTGGTCCAAAATCCCTGTCGAAGTTTGAAAGAAAATATGATATTGCCAGGTCGCAGCTGTCATCCTTTACCAAAATGTATTTCTCTACATCGTATCCGGCCAAATCGTAGATGCCGGCAAGTGTATACATATTGAGGAAGGCCCTTAGGTCGCAAAGGCAAACCACATCGGAAAGCTTTTCGACCACGGCAACAAATTTCTTTTTTTCTTTCCTTTTTTCGAAAATTTCAAAGCGACCTGTTTCTATTTCCCTAAATACACCTCTGAAGTATTTGTTGTTGAGGTGGAAGTTGACATGCCCCTCGGGAGATATCCTTATATCGTCGAAGATGTCTGTCTGCTTATGCATGTATGCCTTTACCCTGCCTGCCAGGTCAACGGCGTCCATTTGCATGTTTGAAGCCACCTGCATGCATATGTTTGTATTAAAGTCTCCGTGCTCAGGGTTTGCGGATGTCCTTATTTCTATCCTTTGAAGAAGGCTTCCGCAATCTACCACATCCTCAAGTGATTGGGCTATCAATCGTTTTGTTTTTTCCTTTATCGTTTTCATGTCGCACACACTCCTCGCTCTGCGTCTAGGGTTGCCTAAAACCTCGAGGCCTGACGCCTCTATGTATTTGCCGACGACAACCCGACGTCTGCTTTGCTTAAAGTATTTCGATGTTGAGTTCGTTGTTTGACTGGCCAAGACCCTTAAGGCTCATTTCGTAGCGGACGAGGATGTTTCCCTTTATGTTCTCATTAAAAACATAATACAACTCGTCGGTCAATATTTCAAGCTCGAAGGTGCCGTTGGGGGTAAAATATTCGGACTCGAATCGCTTGCCCTTTTCAAATTCAAGGCGCATGCGGGCGCTTCCGAAGCGGGTCAGGGTTATTTTATCCCCCTTAAGCTTAAGCGTGGTGGTTGCACCCTTCATCCCTGAAATTTCGGATTCTTCGTAGACAAGGTATTCCGCGCCACCTTTTTTATAGTGTTTACCCTCTGTAGTCAGCTCGATTATTTCGGGTTCATCTCCGGCTCTTTTGATGGTGCCTTTTATTTTAAGCATTACCTTTTTCATTGATTTTCCTCTACTGCTACTGTATTTTACCTTCTTTTTAAAAAAGGACTCCAAAATGTCTGTCCCTTTTTAGTCCTTTTTTGGGGACAGCTCCAGGGCAAGTGATACGAGACGGTCTATCAGGTTTTTGTAGGGTAGATCCGTTTTCTGCCAAAGCATTGGATACATGCTGTATTTGGTAAATCCGGGCATTGTGTTTATTTCATTAAGGTAGGCTTGTCCGGTGGATTTGTCGTAGAGGAAATCGACTCTTGCAAGGCCTGTACATCCAAGGGCCTTGAAGGCGTCAACTGCCATCTTGCGGATTTTGTCGGATTCTTCCATGGGCAGGTTTGCCGGAATGACGAGTCCGGATTTGGCCTCTTCGGAATATTTTGCCTTATAGTCGTAAAATTCGTGGGATGGGATTATCTCCCCAAGAACGGAAGGATCGGGATTGTAATTCCCAAGCACTGCGCATTCTATCTCGCGGGCGTCTATTCCTTTTTCAACAAGTATCTTTCGGTCATATTTGGCGGCCTCGACGAGCCCTTTGATTAGCTCCGACCGATTGTGCACTTTTGTGATGCCCACGCTCGATCCCAGGTTGGCGGGCTTTACGAAGAGCGGATATCCAAGGGATGCCGCTTCGATTTTATCTATGCATTCTTTCTCGCCTGAAAGTTCGTCGCGGTACAAAACCACGTAGGGCACAATTGGCAGGCCATTGAATTCAAACAATTGTTTTGCAAAGACCTTGTCCATGCATGCTGCAGAGGCAAAAACCCCACAACCCACGTAGGGAACTCCTGAAAGCTCTAATAGGCCTTGAATTGTTCCGTCTTCTCCCATTGGTCCGTGTATGACAGGGAAAACCATGTCCATTTCGGCGCCATTTATTTTTCCCGGCATTTTCATTGAAAGAAGGTTCTTATCGCGCATGTTTATTTCCATGGATTTTGCTGTTTCTTCCCATGTTCCATTCTCTATGGCCTCGAAATCTCCGTCAAAATACATCCATCTTCCGTTCTTGGTTATTCCTATAGGATATAGTTCATATTTATCCTTGTCTGCCGCACCAAGCACCGACGTGGCTGTCATTAGCGAGACCTCATGCTCCTCGCTCATTCCTCCGAATACAACTGCCAGATTCATTTTTTTCATTTAACACCGCTCCTTTTCGATTGATTACGGTTGATTGCGGTTGGTTTTATTATATGTCGTTCTTTTTTTTTCTAAAAATCCTTATGGTCTCTTCCATGTCCCTTATGTGGAGCTCGGCCTTTTCCCTTGCTGAATCGCCGTTTCCTTGACGAATGGCTTCGAGTATTTCTTTATGCTCGGAAAGAAGCTGTTTAAAGTCGTCGGATTCCGAGAAAAACACTACTCTAAACCTTTGAACCTGCTCCTGCAAACCCTGCGTTATCTGTATAAGCTTGTTGTTGTGTGTAGCTTCAAATATGGCTTCGTGAAAGGCCTTGTCCTTTTCCATCATTCCGTCTCTGTCGGTTGTATTGACAAATGTTTCGAATTCCAAAAGAGCCTTCTCCATTATTTCCATGTCTTCATCGCCTCTTCGCTCCGCTGCAAGCGATGCTGCAAGTCCCTCGAGGACTCCTCTGACCTCCAGAACATCCAAGACATCTTTTATGGACATGTCCGCTACATATGCACCCTTACGGGGAATCATTGTAACGAGCCCTTCGAGCTCGAGCTTCCTTATGGCTTCCCTTATTGGTGTTCTGCTTACTCCAAGCTGCTCACCCATTTGCAGCTCCATCAGCCTCTCTCCCGGCTTGAATTCGCCATTTATTATGGCCGATCTCAGATATTCGAAAACCACCTCTCTAAGCGGTTTATAATTTTGCAGCTTCAATTTTCCCATGCTGGTATTCATCTATTTTCCTCCTTGCTGTAGGCGACTGTTATGTATGTTTGACTATATGTTTTTTTCAGGTTCTTATACGCCTTTGACACCCTTTTGTAGTCCTTAAATATGCCGAAGACCGTTGGCCCGCTACCGCTCATGAGAGCCCCGCGAGCACCGTATTGAAGCATTTTACTCTTTATGTCTCCCACAATAGGATGTCTTATTAAAGTAACATCCTCAAGCCGATTGTACAGTTTATCGGAAAGACTGTCCAGATTTCCGGCGGCCATTTCTCTAATTACGGCCTCTGCGCCTAAAATGCCTCGACTCGCGACGCCTTCTTTTAGGTCTAGGGCTTTATATACTTTTGCGGTTGAAACGGCAATATTTGGCTTCGACAGAAGTATGAACCCCTTTTCCAGACCATTTATGGGTGTAAGACGCTCTCCTACGCCCTCGGCCAAAGCCGCCTTTCCCATTAGGCAGAAGGGAACATCGGCTCCTATTTTTAATGCCTCTTCCATGAGGGTTTCCTCCGGAAGCCCCAGGGAAAGCCCGCTGTCAAGCAGCCTTAGAACCGCAGCGGCATCGCTGCTTCCGCCGGCAAGCCCCGCAGAAACCGGTATACCCTTTCTTATTTTAATTTTAAGCATTCTGTCAATGTTGCACCGGTCTTGAAGAGCCTTTGCGGCCTTGTAAGCTATATTCGCAATTCCTACAGGGAGGTAGGGAAGGTCTGTGCTTATTATAATGCCGTTTCCCTTCTGCACATCAATTTCCACATCATCCCATAGGTTGATTTGTTGCATTACCGTCATTATGTCGTGGTATCCGTCGGGGCGCTTTCCTTCAACATTGAGAAAAAAATTGATTTTGGCTCTTGCTTTCCCTCTTAAAATTATGATGTCCACCCCTTTGGGATTGATATAATTCTTGATACTTTATACATGATACGAAGACCTTTCGCTTCATTATATCAAAAAAGAAAAAAAGTAGGAATGTATTCCTACTTTTTTATCTTTTAAATTGTGTCTTGTTTTTGTTTTTTGTTGATTTCTTTATTCTTTTTCATCAAGACGGGTCTTGATGCTCGCCAGCCTTTGTTTGAGATAGCTCTTTTCTTCTTCTCTTTCTGTCTTTCCATCTTTTGCTTTTGCTGCCTGCTGCCTGCTAAAATATCTTCAATAGTCGGTTGAGGTTTCGAATTGCGCGGCATCGCCCGATGCGTCGTTTCTCACCTCTTTGGATAAGAGAAAATCGTAAGAAATCTGCTTTGGCCTTGGCCCGATACGAAGTGAGTTTGCAGATTTTAGATTTTCTCGAAAAACAAAGGGGATTGAGAAACAGCAAGAAGGGTTTAGCCGAAGATTCGATTCTCAATCGACTAAATAATATACTGCCTGCTGCCTGCTGCCTGCTGCCTGCTAAATAGTTTCTGTCATTATTGCTTTTATGGTATGCATTCTGTTTTCGGCTTGATCAAACACAACGGAGTGTTTGCTTTTGAATACTTCGTCTGTGACTTCCATTTCGTCTAATCCGAATTTTTCTTTTATTTCCCTTCCAACTATGGTGTTTTGGTCGTGGAAGGATGGAAGGCAATGCATGAATATAACATCGGGGTTGCCGGTTGCTTTAACCATGTCCATGTTTACCTGGTATGGCGCAAGTATCTTTATACGCTCTTCGTAGAGATGCTCCTCGCCCATTGATACCCATACATCGGTATATAGAACATCGGCATCCTTGACGCCGGCATTTATGTCATCTGTAAGTTCTATTACGGCTCCTGTTTTCTCTGACAGAAGGCGCATCTCCGAAACAAGCTGTTCATCAGGAAAAAGCTCCTTTGGAGCCACTCCCACAAAGTGCATGCCCATCTTGGCGGCGCCTATCATAAGTGAATTGCCCATGTTGTTCCTTGCGTCTCCTATATATACAAACTTCATCTTGCCAAGAGGCTTGTCCACATGTTCCATTGCTGTCATGAAATCGGCAAGGATTTGGGTTGGATGATAGAGATCGGTAAGTCCGTTCCATACCGGAACTCCGGCATTTGCGGCCAGGTCGTCAACGGTTTCCTGCTTGAATCCCCTGAATTCTATTCCATCATAGTATCTTCCGAGAACCTTCGCCGTATCAGCTATTGATTCCTTTTTTCCCATTTGGCTGTTTGACAGGAATGTAACATTGGCTCCCTCGTCATATGCCGCCACCTCGAACGCGCAACGCGTTCTTGTCGATGTCTTTTCAAAGAGCAAAACAATATTCTTACCTTTCATGAGGTCTCCCTTTATTCCTGACCTCTTCTTTTTCTTTAGATCCACCGATTTGTCAAGTAGATGCCTAATCTCCTCCGGTGTAAAGTCCTTTAGCGTTATGAAATTTCTTCCCTTTAAATTTATTGGCATTTTTTTATTCTCCTTTTTTACTTTTCCTTATCAGCTCAGGATTTGCTTGCTCACTGTGTCCTGTTGCTGTTTTTCATTCCCATTTGTCTTTCAATAAAATCTAAAATCTGCAAACTCACGATGTGTCGGGCTAAAGCCAAAGCAGATTTCTTACGATTTTCTCTTATCCAAACGGGTGAAAAACAAGGCATCGGACAATGTTTCACAATCAAACTTCTTCGCTAATTAAGCCGTTTACAGAAGACAGTTTGCAAAAAGTACAAAACCTTTTAGAAACATAGTTCTAATGCCTTTGTCTTTTTCATTATTCTTTCTCTGCAAGCTGCATGCTGCATGCTTCTTTTACTGTCTCTCACTCTCTCACCAGCGGCATGCTCATGCAGTGCGGGCCTCCGCGGCCTCTTACGAGTTCGGAGCCTTCTATTTCCAAAACTTCTATGCCCCTTTTCCTTAGGGTTTCGTTTGAATATTCATTGCGGTTGTATGTGACTACGACTCCCGGTTCTATTGCCACAGCCTTATTGATTTTTTTTAAGTATACCATTGCTTCAGTTTGCCATCAATTCTCATTATTGACGATTGCATATTATTATTGCCCTGAATGCCTACAAAAAAACTTTGACCCGCAGTTGCCTGCAGGCCTTTGTCTATGATGCGAAGTAAATATTTTGTTCATTTCTAAGAAGTTTGATCTCCACCGTTTCAGTCAGAACATCTGAATAGCTGTACGAAACCGTTCTCTCCGATTCAAGACCATTATTAATTCTTACGATGAAAATGTTCGAGTATACTTCTTCAAGCACGCCTTCTTTAACAAGAACTTTCTTTCTGCCCTTGTTGGTCTTGAGTACTACCTTTTCTCCAATACAATCCTGAACACTTCTTTTGATGATAGATAGCGTTTCTTTTGTCGCCAAAGGTACATCACCTTCCCCTGTTTGTATACAGTATTATAACACCTGTAACCCCTTTGGTCAAGTAAAATTTACATTCTACTATACCGCAACTACAATGTCAAAAGTTTTTATGAAAATTTGTACAGAAAAATTAATTAATATGGCTATAGATAGTATTTTTTGAGACTTTCTATTCCTTTTTTTATGTATTCCTTGCCTCCATACTCATAGGACGCTTCCATCAGGGCGGGCCGTTTCTTCCCGGATATTATTCTCATTGCTGTATCTGTGTCGAATGCCCATCCGTCTCTTCGCGTTTGCCCTTGACACATGGGTATGTGCCTATATTTGATATAGTAATCGTTTGAGCAATATGCCTCTTGGCCCTTTGTGGTCCAAAGATGGAACGCATCCGCGGTTTTCGACAAAAGCTTTAGGTTCTCCATGAAGTCAAATTTTCTTATGACCGATGCAAAAAACAGGTGCCCAGTGTCAAGAAGTATTCCTATATTAAAATGTTTGCCGATTTCCCTTTGCCAGTCATCAATCCTGTAAAACAACTCGTTTGATCCAAAATATTCGAGCAGCAGGGTGGTGTCAAATTTCTTTGCTATGGAATCGAGGCGACTCATGGAATCTTCAAGTATCGGGCGGAAGGCTCCATCTTCGTATTCATCGGCGTCATACTTTCCTGGAAAATGTATAACGAAGTACTCCGCGGGCGAAGGCGTAAGGCGCTCCAAATTGTATTCCAAAAGTTTGAATGACAGCTCTCTCTTAGCGGGGTCAGGGTCAAGATAAAAGGCATCGAGAAAGTAGGACGAGAACCACTCGGGAAGAAAAATAGGAAGATGGATACTATATGCTACGGAGTTTTTTTCGGCTGTCTTCATGTCCAGCAGTATCTTTTCCGCCTTGCTCTCCCACGCGTCCATTCCACCCAGGCAAAACTCGACACGGTTTAAATTTAAGTCCATGGCTTCCCCAATTCCTATGAATACTGCGTTTGTGCCAAAATTGTTCTTCATTGCATAGTCCTTTCTCGGTTCTATTTAGTTTCCTCGAGGACATAGGCCTTTCCGTCTTTGATTCCAAGGAATATGAAGTTCATCTCCATGTCGACTCTTTTGGCCTTTGCGTTCCCGAGATCCTGCACGAGCAGTATACTGTTGTCTTTGATTTTTTCGGGATATACGAGCTTGTTTTCATGGCTCCACACGATCGAGCCTATGCTGTCGTAATCTTCGCATTCCATGGCATAGATGTACGGTGTGTATCCCTCTATGGCCTTGTACTCTTTCAGCTCGTTCCCATATACGCCCATCAGGATTACTGCCGAATCACTGTAATAGTTTATTTTCTGCTCTTCCTCTCCATCCCTGCGGATAATGCCTTCTTCAGTTTTTTTCATTTCTATGGCGGTGAGCATTTTAAGCTCGGGAACGAATCGCGGCTCCCTTGCATTTTTCTTTAGGGCTACGACAGTGCCTGTCTTTGTGTTAATACCATAGATATTAGAGGTATTGCCGAGCATTGTAAAGCCTTCTGCAAATATTATGGATTCTCCCGTCCAGTCGAAATGGATGTCCATGGGAAATACTCCGTCGCCGGCTGCATATATATAAAAAGGCATCTCTATGTCACCGTGTATTGTCTCGGTTTCAACATCTATGAGAAGCAATCTTGCTATTCTTCCCTCGGGTCCTATTTCTGTACTGCTTATGAATGCCGCCGCGGTCTTTCCGTCGGGCGATATTTTGATGCCCCTGAATTTCCAGCCTTTGTCCAGCATTTGCTCGTAGTATCCCTTGAGCTCCCCTCCTGATTCAACCGGAACGGCCTCGCCTGTGGCCTCATCGTAGCGCATTTTTTCAAATATCATCGGCGCCTCGGAATCTGTTTCAGCCGACGCAAACTTGTGCAGCATTATATTTTCTCCGTCGATTCTTCCGGATAGATATCTTACCTCTTCGAACGCTTTGCCTTCAATAGTTTCTATAGCCCCTGAAGCCATGTCGTAGGTTTTTATGCGCTGGCTTTTAGCAACATTAAAGCGCCAACAGTTGCCCACTCCAAAGTCGCCCTGCATTACCAGCCCGATTTCATCCTCGGCGCCGGTAATATTGATTTCATATGTTCCGCTTTCGAGATTCGCAAATATCACATCCGCTTCCCTCTCTCCATTCCACTCAAATCGGATTTCGGGCGCTTGTGTTTCAAAATTTTCGGAGACATTCATTTTTATGGCTCTTTCAACGCTTGCCTTGTTGACGGATCGGTCGAAGACGAGCTTAAATGCTTTTGTTCCTTCGGTAATCCACGCCTCGGGTTCCATTTGCAACCCGTCAGGCCCGATTTGCTTTATATCCACTTTGTTCGAGGAATACCTTTTGATGTAAAAAACAGCGTAATCTCTAAGCTCGGTGTTTTCATCAAAAAAGACGTGGCGTCCTATCATTATCCTTAGTGTCTCTTCTTCATTTCCGCTCGGCGGAATATTGAGGATAACCGTTTTTCTGTCCACTCCTCCATAGCCAATACTTAGCCTTTCGATTTTTACACCGTCCGCTTCTACTGAAAAACCGTTTTCGGCTTCTATGTTTACAGGCTCTAAAAATTTAAATGTCAGGTTTATGTTCCCGGAAAGGACCTTGGTTCCTCCCGACTGAATGCGTTCGCTGCCTGCCAGGCTGTTTAGGTATATTTCCGGCGGAAGCACCTGTCTTACAACATTTGTCTCTTCATCATCCCCGGTCAAGGCCTCGGTATCTTCCCCCGGCGTGGTATATCCCAATCCCAAATAATCAGTCAACGCAAAATATCCCAGCGCGACAATCATAACCGCTATTAGTATGCCAATTATTAATTTATTCGTGTTCATTGCTTAACCTCCGCATCGCGTAAATGCGTCCATTTATTTCGGACACGCCTAATTATATTATAGACTATCTTAGATGGGAAATTGTTTCAAATATATTTCAACTTTTTTCACGCTGCCTTCTATTGCAAGATAGCTTATGTTATTATCAAGTGTCGCCGTAAAACCCCCTGCTTTAGCTGTGGGGATATAAGGCGACGGCCTTGAGTTTTTCCCATAAACCAGTATACTATAAGTAGAACATATGTTTGTGAGGTGTTGCTATGAGAACAGTCAAAATTAAACTTCAACCTACAAAATTTCAAGAACAAAAGCTTGTTGAAATCTCCAGTCTGTTCATTGAGGCTATCAATCATGCTGTCAGTGAAATGATTGAAGTTGGGCATTTTTTGAAAATTTCTT
>JAENWJ010000026.1 GCA_016649995.1 Peptostreptococcaceae bacterium | reverse complement strand
ACCTCAGACCGGAAATTTGCTCATCAAGCTTCCTTCAGATTCGCAGTCACCCACGACACCCTTGCTCTTGGCTAACGCCTACGTCACCTTCGGCGTTCGGGACTTTCACCCTATAGATTGTGCCCATGCCGGGCACACATGCAAAAGTCCCGGCGCGCTTTTGCGTCGGGACTTTAATCGATTATTATATTTATAAAATTTCTCGCTTCTATGAAACCTTATCTTTTATGTTCAGCTTCTTGGTCAATTTTTCAAGCATGTCAACCGTCATGGAATCGAGATTATATTCCGGCTTCCAGCCCCATTCGTTTCTAGCAACGGAATCATCGAGTCTATCCGGCCAGGAATCGGCAATCTTTTGAAGCTCGGGTTTAAGGTCGTATGTCATTGTAAAATCGGGAATATATTTCTTGATTGCCATGTAGATTTCTTCCGGGTCGAAGCTCATTGCGGCAACATTGAACGCATTCCTATGCTTGAGTTTGGATGGATCTGCCTCCATAAGCTCTACAATTGCATTGAGGGCATCAGGCATATACATCATGTCCATATATGTACCTCTTTTGACGGGACATGCAAACTTGCCACTCATAAGCGCCTCGTAGTAAATGTGTACAGCATAGTCGGTCGTGCCTCCCCCTGGAAGTGTTTCGTTTGAGATGAGTCCGGGGAACCTGACGCCCCTCGTATCAACTCCGTATTTCATATTATAATAGTCGCTGAGTATTTCTCCCGCAACCTTGGTAACTCCATACATTGTCGTGGGACGCTGCAGTGTGTCCTGCGGGGTATCTATTTTGGGAGTATCCGGTCCGAAAGCCGCTATGGAACTTGGCGTAAAAACAGAAACTCCCGTTTCCCGCGCCACTTCCAAAACATTGAAAAGCCCCCCCATGTTGACATTCCATGCCAATGTAGGATTTTTTTCTCCGGTTGCCGACAATATTGCCGCCAGATGAACAACCCAGTCAACCTTGTGTTTTTCAATCAATCTTTTAAGCCCTGGTCCGTCAGAAACATCCAATAGTTCGAATGGCCCTTCATTCGCCACCGGAATATCTTTTTTGACTATATCGCTTACTATTACTTGATCCGTTCCATGTATTTTCCTAAGTCCGGCGGCCAACTCCGAGCCGATCTGACCGAGAGATCCGGTAATAAGTATTCTGCCCACAAAAGCACCTCCACCATTTTTTAAATCCTCACTTAAATTATAATCTTATAAAAATGGTTTTTCAACAGTTTTGTACTTCAGAGGTGAACATTATTTTTGTATATGTTTTTTCGCCGCTCTTTAATTCTAGTTTATATTCTCCATAACCCTTGCATTTTCAAAGTTATATGCTTCAATTATGATTTATATAGCTTTCAGGTTTTTTCTGAAAATTCTTTCAAATTCAAACATCCGTCTTTCCCTTACACACAAAATAAGAAGCCCTTAAGGGCTTCTTGAAAAAAAATCTATTGTCTATCCGCAAGAGCTGCAACTTTCACAGCCTCCGCCTTGAACCGCGCCTACAGGCCTAACTCCATAACCGCTTCCAAGCTTCTCGACCATTAATTCCCCAAATTCTTCAACAATGTAATATTCGATCACAAATTTAAGTCCCGAAGAATCGTCAGTAACATCGCCTTCCTTTTGCTCGTCCAGAGCAAGCCCGAATGACGGGCCACTTCAGCCCATTCCCGCTATGTGAATTCTTAGTGTTTCATTCTCGGGTTTGTTCTCTTCAATAAAAGCCTTTATTGAATCAATTGTTATTTCATCTATATGAACTTTCAATTGTACCCCTCCTTTATTATAAGTAATTATCATTTAAAAATACTTCTATATTATAATACCCCTAAAGCTTCAATGCAAGCAATTAAATTATTTCCATTATTCCGGCCGTTCGGCCCGTTCGGCCGTTGTCACCGCGGTGCGAATAGAATAAATCATTTCTGCAATATGTGCAAAGCCCGGATATTTCTATGTTTTCATCTCTAACACCAGCACGAATCAGCCCAAGCCTATTCGCTTCCCAGAGGTCAACCTTTCGCCTTCCGGGATTTTCAGACATTAAAACGACCGACTCCCCATACAGTTTCAAAAATACCTCGGCCACATCTTTCTCCACCTCGAAGCAACAAGGCCCTATCGATGGTCCGACTGCGGCAATGCAATCCGGAGCCTTAGTTCCGAATGACCTTGCCATGGCTTCTATTGTTTTGCGGCCTATTTCCTTTGCCGTACCCTTCCAGCCTGCATGGGAAATGCCGATAGCTTTATGCACCGGATCCGCAATAAAAATCCCTGCGCAGTCGGCAAAAAACGCAATGAGCGGTTTTCGCTGTATATTGGTAATCAATCCATCTGCTTCAATGGTTCTTTTCCCCATCCAAAAATCTTCTCCGCGAAAGCTTTCATCTATAACCGCTATTTTGTCTCCATGCACCTGGTTTGTAAAAACTGCGTTCTCAAGATCATAACCAAAGTCATCCGCAACCTTCTTGTAATTCATCAAAATTGATTCACGACTGTCTTCCGTAAAAAGGCCCATGTTTAAACCATCAAAAGGTTTTTTGCTGAATCCGCCCTTTCTGGTTGTAACGCAATGGTTCAAAAAATCAATCGCGCCAAGATTGGAAAACTGCAAATAGGCTTCTCTTCCCTTATTTTCAATTTGACAATGCATGGACTCACCACCATCTTTGTATATTTCATCCAACATAACATAAATATGTTATTGTATATTTAAATCACCTCTTTTATTTTCTAAGCTCTTTCCACTCCTTAAGCAACTCTTTCTCTTTTTCGCTCAATACATCGGGAAGACCTATTTTGATGGTTACATAAAGATTTCCTCTATCCTGTGAGGTTCCGAGACCCTTTCCCCTTAACCTTATCTTCGTTTCCCTCTTCGTATCCGGCTTTATCTCAAAGCGCAGCTGCTCGTCAAAAAATGTCATTTCCACCGCTGCTCCAAAATACGCCTCGTATGGCATAACAAAATGGCTTGCAAACAAATCCTTTCCCCGCACGCTTAAAGATTTGCTCTCCGAAAACTTGACCTTCAGCATAAGGTCATTTCCGCGACCTGACGGAGTTTTCAGAGCTTTCTTTATCCTTATGCGCTCTCCATCCTGAATTCCCTTGGGTATTTTGAACTTGATTTTTCTTGTCTTTTCTCCATCCATTATTCGAATCATTTTCTCGCTTCCGTAGTAGCTGTCCCTTATTTTTATTTCGATTATCTCTTCGCGAGGTTCCGGGGCCGGCACAGGTCTGCTTCTTGTCGATTGAAACATGTCTCCCATGTCATATGAGCCACTGCCTGATCCTTGACCCTCACGGGAAAAGCGCCCTTCACCAAAGAATGTCTCAAATATATCCCTTAGTGAATCGGAGGACGCACCGCGGCCCGTCCATCCGGGAGGCGGTTGGCTGAAACTTTGTCCGTCGCGCCAACCATTTCCAAGGGTATCATATTTCTTCCTTTTTTCGGGGTCGCTCAAGGTCTCGTATGCCTCA
This sequence comes from Peptostreptococcaceae bacterium, assembly GCA_016649995.1. Lineage (NCBI taxonomy): Bacteria > Bacillati > Bacillota > Clostridia > Peptostreptococcales > Peptostreptococcaceae > Peptostreptococcaceae bacterium. The sequence goes on along the minus strand of JAENWJ010000026.1, from coordinate 17,991 downwards.
TTGACATCCTTGAATTTGTTTTCCGCATTTTTCTCTTTGCTTACATCCGGATGGAATTTCCTTGCAAGACTTCTGTATGCCTTCTTTATTTCAATAGATTCCGCTTCCCGTGAAACCCCCAGAATCTTGTAGTAGTCCTTATACTCAAGCGACATGACTGCACCCCTTTTTGACTTACTTTGACTATCTTTGACTTTATATACTATTCTATACCCATTTTTTGCATTTTTCAAGCCATTTTTTAAATAATGGGCATCAAGCAGTTTCCTCTTCCGCTCTTTCATCTTCAATGAAAATCGTCATGGCCCTGTCCAGTATTCCGCTTAGGTAGGCCAGCAATACGCCATAGTTTGTCATTGCCACTCCGCATTCCTTGCAGATTCGCATGCGGCTCTGCATTGTTTTCCGATTAGTCATGCATGCCCCGCAATGGATAATCAAGTCGTATTCTCCATGGTTTTCCGGAAAATCATGTCCCATTTTGAACTCGTAGTTTAGCCTTTTCCCAAGGTGCTTGTCAAGCAACGCAGGAATTTTTACCCGGCCGATGTCCTCGCAGGAAAAATTATGGGTGCAGCTTTCGGCAATAAGTATTTTCGAATTTTCATCAAGCCCTTCGATAACCTTAAGTCCATCGTTGAATACCGCAAGATTTCCCTTGTTTCTTGCAAAAATCATCGAAAACGATGTCAGCATTATCGACGGAGGAACCATCTCGTCAACCCTCTTGAAGGCCTGTGAATCCGTTATTACAAGATCAACCTTGTAGTCGAGATCCTCAAGCGCCTTTTCAAGTTCCGTATCCCTAACTACATAGCTTTTCACTCCATGGTCCAGGCAATCTCTTATGCATTGAGCCTGAGGAAGTATTATTCTACCCTTTGGTGCTTCCGAGTCTATCGGAACAACCATCACTACCGTGCCTCCATATGGCAGCAAATCCGCCACGAGGGGAGGCTCCTCCATATTCTTTGAAATCCTTTTAGCAATCTCATCCTTCAATTTTATTATGCTGGAAAAATCCCTATCGGAAACCATAACGGCATCCGGATATCCTTCCTTCAATTCATTTATGCTTTCGTCATCAACAAGATCCACTTTGTTGATGATTTTAAGAAACGGAATATGAAAACGCTTAAAAAGAAGCTCTGCTCCCTTTTCATCTTCCGTTGAAATATCGGTTCCATCCATCACATACAAGGCGAAATCCGTACGCATCAGCATCTTCTTGCTGCGTTCTACGCGCAGCTTTCCAAGATCTCCCTCATCGTCTATTCCTGCCGTATCTATGAATATGACAGGCCCCAATGGTATAAACTCCATGGCCTTTTTGACGGGGTCCGTAGTAGTACCCTTCTGTTTTGAAACAAGCGCAACATCCTGTCCCACTATTGCATTAAGAAGTGAAGATTTTCCCGCGTTGCGTTTCCCAAAAAGGGTTATTGTAAGCCTGTTGGCTTCCGGTGTCGTGTTCATTGTTTTTTCCTCCAGTCGATATGGTCTCCCCTTGACATGTCCAGTTCGTATCCGGCGCTTTCTATTTTATCTCTGATGGTGGCAGTGCACTCGGCTGATTCTTCTCCCATGCAAAGCTTGTTGTCATACAGCATGTATTTGCTCCTGTCCTCCATGGGCGAAAGATTCGGCATAACGACATTGGCTCCAGCCATTAGTCCCCTTTCTCTGCCAAAAGCATCCGCAGTCCCTAGTGCCGTCGTCGCAGGAATCAGGGCCTTAGGAACCATCAATCGCGAAAGCGCTATCATCCTTACCGTCTTGTCCACATCCCCTTTTGGAAAATCACGAAACGGCGTATCCGCATGGGGAATGAAGGGACCTATTCCGACCATGTGAGGCTGCATTTTCATAAGAAGCAGCAGGTCATGTGCAAGGTCGTCGTCTGTCTGCCCCGGCAATCCCACCATGAATCCGGCTCCTATCTGGTAGCCTATGCGTTTAAGACTGTAAAGGCATTCCAAACGGCTTTTAAGATGCATGTTTTCATGTACCGCATCATATAAAGATGGAGATGCCGTTTCATGGCGAATAAGATATCTGTCCGCACCGGCTTCATAATATGACCGGTATGTTTTCTCCGATTTCTCTCCTATCGAAAGCGTTACCACAACGTCCTGAAAAGCGCCTTTTATGGATGAAATTATATCAACCATTATCTCGTCGCTATAATAACTGTCCTCTCCACCTTGAAGCACGAATGTTCTATATCCCATATCATAGCCATTTGCGCAACACCCTATGATTTCATCCTTGTTTAAGCGATACCTTTCCGCCTTTGAATTTTTTCCGCGAATGCCGCAGTATTTGCAATTCCTTTTGCAAAAATTCGAGAATTCAATTAGGCCTCTCATATATACCTTGTTTCCGTAGTATTTCCGTCTCGTTTCATCCGCCATTGAAATCAATGTACCGTTGATCTCTTCATCGTTACCTGCAACAAGCATTTTAAGAGTCTCTTTGTCCGGCTCCTCTCCCTGCTTTATGCGGCTCAGGCCGTCTTTTAACTGCTCTTTCATATTTCTCTCCTTAATTTAAAAAGCTTCCCTTAAAAGGAAAGCCAGACAAGCCAAATACAAAAATCGCATATGTCTGAATCCCTTCCAAATCAGTCCACGCTTTTCTGTCAGGTTTTCATTTATGTTTTCGGAATAAGAAAAGATTTTCCCTCATCTTCCGATATATTTGTTAATATTTTATCAATATTTTTAATCTTTGTCAATCTTTTAAATCATTCATCAATGACACGTTTGACCGTTTTTCTTCTTTTTTTAGAAGTGTGTTTGTTTTTACCATTGTTTTCCTCATAGATTTCGTCCATACACATTTTGCAAATAGTTTTTCCGTGGTTTGTATAACCTTTGCCACCACGTATCTCGTTCCCGCAAATATCACAAATTTTAGCCATTGTCCGCCCTTTCCTCATTTTATTAATTATATTTTTGCTTATTAAAATGCGATCTTTCTCAAACACTTTTCTATTCTCATAATATAATCCAAGTTTAACAATAAATCAATATTATTTTTTAGTATTTTAGGGTAGAATGTAACCGATATACAAAATCGTCACAATTTATGTAAATATAAATGCAGATTTCCTGAAAGGAGATTAAAAATGGATTCCCAAAAACCCTATGTAATAGCTCTAACTTACAATCTTAAAAACGAATCTAATCTTGTGAACGAGGACGATGAAGCTGAATTTGACTCAATCGAAACTGTAAACGCAATACAGAGTGCAATAGAAAAGACAGGATGCCAAGTCATCCCAATGGAGGCAAAACGGTCAATCGTCAATGAAATCCAAAACCACCATGTTGATATGGTCTTCAATTTTGCGGAAGGCCTCAAAGGACGCGGCCGGGAATCGCAAGTTCCTGCCCTTCTTAACTTTCTTTCAATACCCTTCACCGGTTCCGATGAAACAACGCTCGCAATAGGTCTAGACAAAGCACTTTCTAAAAGAATAGCAATGACAGAGAATATCAGGACTCCAAAGTTTCAAATCTTTTTCGAGTCATCGGACCCTTTAAAGAAATCACTTGAATTCCCTCTCATCGTCAAGCCCAATGCCGAAGGCTCAAGCAAGGGTATAATCGATGCGTCAATAGCCAACGATGAACCAAGTCTAAAAAAATTGATAAACCGTATTCTTACTTCTTACGAAGAGCCGGCTATAGTAGAAGAATATATACCGGGACGCGAATTTACCATCGGGCTCCTTGGAAACGGCAAATCAGTCGAGGTTTTGCCGCCAATGGAAATACTTTTCGAAAAGGATGAAAATCCATTTTACAGCTACAATGTAAAAAAACATTCCGAAACATTTATAAGCTATGAATGTCCCGCTAAAATCGATCCAAAGCTTGAAAGAAAAATCAATAAATTGGCTTTGAAAATTTTTTCGACTCTTCAGTGCAGGGATGTGGCTCGTATAGACATTCGAGTTTCCGACAAGGACGGGGAACCGTATTTCATCGAAATAAACCCTTTGCCCGGACTTATCGACGGTTTCAGCGACTTGACGATAATTGCCCGCTCTGCTTCAATGGAATACGACAAGCTCATTCAAAGAATACTGAATGAAGCTTTAAAACGATACGGAATGAAGGAAGTTTAGCCCTATACCATCTTAAAATAGTTGAATCTGTCCATAATCTTCAAAACCTCTTCTATCTCGATGGCTTTTACTAAGCCCTTGCGTCCTATCATGTCATGGGAAGCAAAAAGAGCATTTACAATGGCCTCCTCTACAGCCTCCACGACTGCCTCGAAAAGAGGATTTAAAGCCTCGTTCTTAAGCATCTGAATATTTCTAACATGGTTTTCTCTTGCTGGTGAAGTAGCCGAAGGCTTGTAGTCATCGACTGTTTTTGCAGTGGAAAAAGCCAACACAATTTCTCCACTGCCGTTTTCCGCAAAGGATCCGCTCTTTCCTATGCCGAAGGCGGCGCGTTTTGAAAGCCTGATCAATTGATGTGGAAGCAAGGGTGCATCAGTAGCGATAACAACGATTATCGACCCCTCAATATGCTCCTTTGTTCCTCCTTCCTTAAGAAACCTCCCTACTGGAATTCCATCTATTACAAGGTCTTTTTTGTTTCCAAAATTGCTCATGACGAGAACTCCAAGGCGGTAATTCCATGGAAGCTTCCGCGAGGATGTTCCTATGCCCGCCTTGTATGAACAGCAGACCATACCTGTTCCTCCCCCGACGGAACCCTCATCGATTCTGCCTCCGCTTGCACGTTCGATTGCGGCCTTTACATTTTCCTGTCTCACATGCCTGTAGTACGGATCATTCAGTATGCCATCGTTGCATTCGGCTACCACCGGCAAAATAACATTTCTTGTTTCTCTAATCTCCGGCAACTTCCTATATAGATAGTCCACCAATCCGTCATGGACAATCCCTACATTCATTGATGATGTGAGGGCTATGGGGGTCTCCATTATTCCCCATTCGTTAATTTGGTTCATTCCGGACATTTCTCCTGCACCGTTTATTATATATCCTCCTGCAAAAACCTTGTTGTTATAAATGTCCTTATTCGGCAAAATTACAGTAACCCCGGTTCTGGCAATCTTGCCACCCATTTCCCCTTCAATTATTGTATCATGGCCTACTTTCACGCCCGAAACATCGGTAATGGAATTGTGCCGACCTGTTTTGTATTTTCCGAAACGAATTCCATACTCTCTCGCTCTCTTTTCCATCTCAACCCCTCTTTTCATAAGATTGATACCCAAAATGGTTTAAACTCAGCCTTTTAAAAAAAAGGCTTTCGCCTATTTTTTGCTAACTATAGCCAAAACCATTTCCCTAATTGTCTTGCATGCGGCGGCAGTACTTATTCCCGAAGAATCGTAATGCGGAGAAAGTTCCACCACATCGGCTCCCACTACATTTAAATGTCTTATTAGTCTCAACGCTTCAAGTAGCTCCTTGAAGGAAACTCCTCCCGGTTCCGGCGTTCCGGTTCCTGGGAAAATGGACGGATCCAAAACATCCATGTCAATAGTTACATATACAGGCTTGTCTCCGATTATCTTCAAGTCATCCTGAATACTTCCAAGAGAAAACATCCTAAGAAAAGTATGTTCCTTGGCCCATTGAAATTCCTCCTTCAAACCGGAACGAATCCCATACTGGAAAATTCGTTCATCTCCCACCGATTCCCAAACACGCCGCATGACCGTAGCATGGGAAAGGGATTCCCCCATGTACTCAGTCCTCAAGTCTGCATGGGCGTCGAAATGGATAATGCAAAGATCTTCATGTCTTTCGCAAACAGCCTTGACTGCCGGATACGTGACCAGATGTTCTCCTCCCATCATTAAGGGAATCTTGCCATCCTTTACTATTCCGCCCACATAATTTTCAATCATGTCCAAAACCCTTGCCGTATTACCGAATGGCAAGTCCAAATCACCGGCATCGTGCATTTCATATGACTCTAAATCTTCATCCAAATACGGACTGTATGTCTCAAGTCCCCAAGAATCCTTTCTTATTGCCTCCGGCGCAAACCTGGCACCCGGCCTAAAGGAAACCGTCCCATCAAAGGGCGCTCCAAACAATATTATTTCCGCCTTTTCGAATGACGAATCAAAGCCGATGAAATCAGCCACGACCGATCATCTCCTTGACGTAATTGGGAAGGGCAAAGGCCCCTCTATGCAATTCCACATTATAGTATTTTGTTTTTATGCCCAGTTTTTCCCATCTCTTTGAATTGAAATCATCGAGGGGATGCAGTCCTTTCGAAGCAAAACCAAAAAGCCAATGTCCCGAAGGATAGGTTGGCATATGGTATTGGTAGGCTTCGGCAACAGGAAATATCTCCTTGATCTTGTCGTTGGCCCTAATCATTTCCCTGGCATTTTGTTCGTAAAAAGGGCTCTCGTTCTGATTAACGAGTATCCCTTTTTCCGTAAGAGCCGTGTAGCAATCCTCATAGAAGGTCTTGGTGAACAGGCCCTCTCCGGGTCCTATGGGATCCGTCGAATCGACTATGATTAAATCGTACAGATTTTTCTTGCCCTTCACAAACTCAAGGCCGTCTTCGTAAAAAAGGCTGACCCTAGGGTCTTTCAAGCGGCAAGCCGTCACAGGCAAATGCTCTACAGCCGCCTCAACCACCAGTTCGTCTATTTCCACCATGTCAATCTTGTCGATTGTCCCGTATCTGGAAATTTCCCTTACTGTACCGCCATCTCCGCCGCCAATCACGAGAACGCTTCTGATTTCGGGATTGACCGCCATTGCAACGTGAGTTATCATCTCATGATAAATGAATTCGTCCTTCTCCGTAACCATAACCAGTCCGTCAATAGCCATCACTTTTCCGAATTCGAAAGTGTCAAAAATATCCACCTGCTGAAAAGCACTTTTCTTTGTAAACAAGTGCTCTCTAACCTTCATGGAGAATCTTACATTTTCAGTTTGTTCTTCCGTGTACCAAAGTTCCATAGTTGCCTCCCTAAGCACTCGGCTTGTATTTCAATTTATCAATTTTCTCATCGGAAAAATTTCGTATCTTTTCCCCTATTCCCCTTGGCACTTCCATAGTTTCATAATGTCCGGCCACAAGTTTTTCAGAAAGATAATTGAATGCGTCCCATGGATTGACTTCATCCCCACAGGTAAAAAGGTCTACTGCGGCATAACCGTATTCAGGCCATGTATGGATTGTTAAATGAGATTCAGAAATAACGACTACACCACTCACTCCCCAAGGATTGAAAAGATGAAAAACACTTTGAACTATGGTCGCTTTAGCTTCTATAGCTGCCTGTTTCATGTGTTTTTCAATCAACTGATGGTCGTTTAATATCTCCTTATCACAATTGTAAAACTCTACTAGGATATGTCTTCCCAATTGTTCGATTTTCATAAGAAAACCCCCTTTGCAATATTGAAATACTAAACAAAAAGTTTAGTCGTATTAAATATAACCGTTCTGGAAAATTTGTCAATACTTTTACGCATTTTTTTATGAATCAATTTGCCTCAATTTTAAAAGCACCTTCCCCAATTCTTAGGAAAGGCGCTAAATCAATTACCCAAAACCATTATTGTTTCAACTGCTGGGTCCGAAGCATCCGTTATAAGCCCATTCTGGCTCTTTAGGAAATCTATATGCTCGACCATCTGCGAAGTGATTCTTTCTCCAGGAATAACGATGGGAATGCCGGGAGGATACGACATTATTGATTCTCCGCTTATCTCCCCGGGAGAAGCTGAAAGCCGCACTCTTTTCATTCTCGAGAAAAAGGCATTTCTTGGGGATACTATAACATCGGGGTTATGGAGGATTTTTTTTGCATAGGGCAGTTTTTCGCGTTTTTCGCCTTCTACAAGTTTCCCAAGTGCATTCACAAGGGCATCTATGTCTTCAGGTCTGTCTCCTATGCTCAAAATGGCAAGGGCATTGTAGGCGTCCCCCAGCTCCATCTGTATTCCATATTCTTCCCGCAGACGATGGTATGCCTCTAGTCCCGACATTCCCGCCTCTGCAAAATGTATTCCAAGCTTTGTTTCATCAAATCCGAAAACCCCAGGACGTCCAACCATATCACATCCGAAAGCGTAAAGCCCCGGTATTTTATTAATTGCCACTCTCGCCTCTCTTGCAAGTTCAATTGTCTTTTGGAGGCTGCGTTCGCCGTTTAGTGCAAGGTTTTTTCTCGCCAGATCCAGTGATCCCATCAAAAGATAGGATGCGCTTGTTGTCTGCATTAGGTTAAGATTAGTTTTAACCCTCACGCAATCGATTAATCCGTCGTTTAAGAGCAATACCGAGCTTTGGGTCAGGGATCCTCCCGTTTTATGGATGCTTGCAGCGGCCATGTCCGCTCCAACCGAGCACCCCGAAAGAGGCAACTCATTGTTGAAATTGAAATGGGCACCGTGGGCCTCGTCAAGCAATACCGCCATGCCGTTATCGTGTGCCAAATCAATGATTCGCTCAATATCGGAAACAATTCCGTAATAAGTCGGATTAATTATTAGAATCGCCTTCGCATCGTGATTTTCTTCTATCGCCTTTTCTACGGATTCAAGCGTCACCCCAAGTGAAATCCCTAGCCTGTCGTCTATTTCAGGCTGAAGATACACCGGCACGGCTCCGCTTAGAATCAATCCGTTGATTGCCGATTTATGCGCATTCCTCGGCAAGATTATTTTTTCTCCGGGCAGGCAGGCACTCAGTATCATTGCCTGTACACCTGCCGTTGTTCCATTTACAAGAAAAAAGGCATGGTCGGCAGAATACGCTTCCGCCATGAGTTTTTCAGCTTCCTTGATGACCCCTACAGGACTGCTGATGTTGTCCAAACACTTCATGGAATTTACGTCAAGCTCCAAAATACGGGTTCCAAAATATTGGCCGAATTCAGTGAGCCCTCTTCCGTGCTTGTGCCCGGGAACATCGAAAGGAATTATTCGGTTCTCTCGATACTCCTTCATGGCATCGAAAAGCGGTGTTCTGTTTTGATTTGCCAATGTATATCACCTTCTTATATATATTTATAGACTAATTATATTTACTTTCAAATCATTGTCAACACAATCCTTTTTTATTCTTTTAATAAAGGATTTGTAACCGTCGACGTTGAATTAAGGATACAAGTGGACAAGTGAATAAATTTCAAACCCAAAAGAAGGATACTATCATGCTAACCAAAAAAGCGAATTCAAACATTAGGATGGCAATTTTTATTTTATTCATATTCGGACTTCTTTTTTCAATAATGCGTCCGGCAGATGAAACCATTTGCGAGGCCCGTATAAACAAGCAGGTTGTGGGTTATGGAACAAGCCGATCTGACATAGCTTCCTCAATTGACAAAATTGAAGAAGAGCTTGCGGCTGCATATTTCGTAGACGAGCTGTCCCCATATTACGAGACGGTATTCAGCGAAATATCACAAAATGAACTTTCCGCCACAAGCTACGAAACTCTCAAAAGAGAGGTCTTTGCAAACCAAAAATTTGTCACGCCGGGCTATGAATTAACCATAGACAACAAGGTCTACGCAAGAGCAATAAACAAAAGCGACCTCGAGTTTTTAATTGACAATGTCAAATCCAGGCTAAAGAAGGACAACGAAAACATTCAAGCCGTGGTTTTTATGGAAAGCGTCGAAATTGCCCCAGGAAACATATTCCTTCGCGATTCGATTGTCCAAACGGAAAGCGATCTGCTTGTAGAACGTCTTCTGACAGGCCGCGAACAGATAGAGACCTATACGGTTAAATCCGGTGACACCTTGACTGCAATAGCCGCAAACCAAGGATTATCTGTAAGCGACATAGTAGAAGCCAATCCCGAAACGGATGTCGATAAAATTTATGCCGGGCAGAAGCTTTTTCTTTCAAAACCTTCTCCGATACTCCATAGGAAATAGCATATTCGACACAAGAGACCGACGGCAATTCCCTATGCCGTCGGCTTTTTATGCCATTCCGGGTTGAGGTTTCATATTGCTACGCATCGACCGTGGCTTGATTCTCACAGCTTTGGATAAGGCTAAATCGTCAAGAAATCCGCTTTGGCCTTGGCCCTAACTCAACTTGATTATCAGCTGGCCCGCCTTGACCATCTGACCTTCCTTGACAGGAATCGCCTCCACCAAGCCGTCTATTGAGCTTTGCAAATTGGTTTCCATTTTCATGGCCTCCAATATGGCTACGGTCTGATTCTTTTTAACCGTTTCACCCTCGCTCACAAGCACCTTCATTACAGTGCCGGGTATAGACGCTCCAATTTCTGTTATATCATCCGGATCCGCCATTATAGCTGCTCCCGAAACCTTTTTTCGCCTGTCTTCCATGCCCTTGTCCTCAATCAGTATTTCACGTCTGTTTCCATTGATTTCAAAGGTAACCGCCCTATATCCATCCGCATCTATCTTGCCCACGCTTACAAGTTTTATTATCAGTATCTTTCCTTCTTCTATTTCAACCTCGCTTGTTTCTCCCTCGTTTAGTCCATAGAAGAATACATGGCTTTCCAGGTTGCTAAGGCTGCCATAATCTGAAACAGATTTAAGATATTCCTTGTAAACCTTTGGATAAAGAGCGTAGCTCAGTATGTTTCGCATATTTGGTTCATCATGAAGTTCGTCATTTAGAATTTTTTCAATCCCCGAAAAATCTTCAGGCTCAAGCACCTCGCCAGGCCTTACAGTAAGCGGCTTTTCGCCTTTCAAAACCAGTTTCTGCAGTTCCTTTGGGAAACCTCCAAGCGGTTGGCCCATCATCCCTTTAAAAAAGGCTACAACTGAATCCGGAAAATTGATGTTCTTGCCTTTTTCGAACAAATTGCCCCTGTCAAGGTCGTTTTGCACCATGAATATTGCCATGTCTCCTACTGCCTTAGAGGATGGAGTAACCTTAACTATATCTCCGAAAAGGTCGTTTACTTCCTTAAACATCTCCTTTACCTCTCCAAAACGGTCTCCGAGTCCAAAGCTTTCAACCTGAGGCTTAAGGTTGGAGTACTGTCCGCCAGGTATCTCATATTTATAGATTTCAGCTGTTCCCGATTTAAGGTCCGACTCAAATGGTTCATATATCTTGCGAACATCGAACCAATAGTCGGAAAGCTTTTGGAGCCCCTCAAGGCAAATTTTAGGATCCCTTGCAGTGTTTTCAAGTGCCGCTACAACAGAGTTCAGCGCCGGCTGGCTTGTTAGCCCAGACATTGAATTAAACGCCGTATCCACAATATCCACTCCCTGCTCCGCCGCCATAAGAATCGTAGACACTCCGTTTCCGCTTGTGTCATGCGTATGCAAATGAATCGGTATGGATATTTCATCTTTCAGCGCCTTTATAAGCTTTTTGGCCGCATACGGCTTCAGAAGCCCCGCCATATCCTTTATTCCCAAAACATGCGCACCCATGTTTTCTATTTCTTTGGCCATTTCAACATAGTAATTAAGGCCGTATTTATCCCTTTTCTCATCAAGTATGTCTCCCGTATAGCACATGGAAACCTCAGCCATTTTTCCGGTTTTCAAAACCTCGTCCAGAGCCACTTCCATTCCCTTGAGCCAGTTAAGCGAATCAAATATCCTAAACACATCTATTCCACGCTCGGCGGAAACCTGTATAAACTCCCTTATGACATTGTCAGGATAGTTCTTGTAACCCACCGCATTCGAGCCGCGTATAAGCATCTGAAAAAGTATGTTCGGCACCTTTTCTCTTAGCCTCTCAAGCCTTCTCCACGGAGATTCCTTAAGGTATCGGTATGAAACATCGAATGTTGCCCCTCCCCACATTTCGAGAGAAAACAAATCATTTCCACAGCTTGAAGTCGCCTCGGCGATCTTGAGCATGTCGCGTGTTCTGACCCTTGTTGCAACAAGGGATTGATGCGCGTCCCTAAAGGTTGTATCAGTCAGAAGAAGCTTGTCCTGGTCTTTGATCCACTTTACAAGTCCCTCCGGGCCTCTCTCGTCTAGAAGCTGCTTCGTCCCTCGGAGTTGGTCCTTCATTGTAAAGATTGGCACAACCGGAGTATCAAAATCTTTCTTTGTTCCCTTCACCTCGTTGACGATTTTTTCTCCGATGTAGCGGAGTATTTTTGTCTCCCGGTCTCCTGATGGCCTAATGTTGAACAGACCCGGTGTGTGGTCCAAGAAACCTGTATCGCAGTTTCCTTCTCGGAAAGTCGGATGATTTAGTACATTTATAAGAAATGCTGTATTGGTTTTTACTCCCTTTATAGTAGTATCCTTGAGTGAACGAATCGCTTTTCTTGAGGCGTCATCAAACGTTCTCGAAAACGCAATTATCTTTACCAAAAGGCTGTCGTAGTAAGGAGAAATCTGAGCTCCCGTATACCCGTTCCCTCCGTCAAGCCTTATTCCAAATCCGGAGGAAGACCTGTAGACCTCCAGCTTGCCCGTGTCGGGAGCAAAATTGTTTGCCGGGTCCTCGGTGGTTACCCTGCATTGTATTGCGTATCCTCTTGTTTGTATTGCTTCTTGATTTGGAATGCCTATTTCAGGCGAGTCTAGAGCATAGCCCTGGGCTATCTTAATCTGGCTTTGAACTATATCAATCCCCGTTATTATCTCTGAAATAGTGTGCTCTACCTGTATTCTTGGATTCATTTCAATGAAATAATGGTTATTGTTGCTATCAACCAGAAATTCAACCGTTCCCGCGCTTCTGTATTTCATCGATCCTGCAATTTTGAGCGCATCCTCACAAATTCTGTCTCTCAAACCCTCGTCTATAGAAAATGCCGGGGCAAACTCGATTATTTTCTGGTGTCGCCTTTGAATAGAACAGTCGCGCTCATAAAGATGCACTATGTTGCCATAGTTGTCACCTAAGACCTGCACCTCAATATGCTTGGGCTTATTCAAGTATTTTTCAATGAACATGTCATCAATTCCAAAGGCTTTCTTCGCCTCGCTTTTTGCGCTCCTAAACTCGGAAATTAAATCGCTTTTCTGATATACGATTCTCATTCCCCTTCCGCCGCCTCCGGCAGCCGCTTTTATCATTACCGGATAACCGCAGACCTCTGCAAACTTAAAAGCATCTTCTTCGCTGGCAATCGGCTTGTCAACGCCGGGTATTGTAGGCACATCAGCTTTTTTAGCCAATATTTTGGAGCTTATTTTATCTCCCAGACCCTTTATCATATTGCTGTCGGGACCTATGAAGATAATACCAGTCTCTTCGCATTTTTTTGCAAAATGTGGATTTTCCGAAAGAAACCCGTATCCCGGATGAATTGCGTCAACGCCTTTTTTAATCGCCAGGTTAATTATTTCATCGATTGCAAGATATGCATCAACCGGACTCTTCTTTTCACCTATAAGATACGACTCATCCGCCTTGGTCCTAAAAAGCGAATACTTGTCTTCCTTTGAATAAATGGCGACGGACCGAACTCCCAATTCACTGCACGCGCGAAAAATCCTTATGGCTATTTCTCCGCGATTGGCAACCATTATCTTTTTAATTTGCTTATCCATAAAAACCTCTCCTATTTTTTGTTTATTTTTTATTATACCCATAGACGCATAATTATTCCATTTATACTCGAATTCTTCATATTTATTCTGAGTTTCTTCTTTAAAGTCTATCTGTTCATTATACAATATATCCTTGTATTTTCAATTGATTGTCATCCATTTTTTTAAAATTTGCATATATTAAACACAATTTGCGCTATTAATGTTTGTGTTTAGCCTACAAATTAGCTATATTCTGTTATGCATAAAGGATTCCATCCGTGTTTCTGATGAAATCCCCTATGCATTATCCCCTTCAACAAATACCTGGCTATAGTATCACTCTAATTGTTGTACCTTTTTCCAGAACACTCTCTATCTCTATTTTCCCTCCGTGAAGCTCGATTATTTCATTTGTAATGGCAAGCCCTAATCCGCTCCCCGGAGACTTCGTGTTTCCTTTGAAAAATTTCTCCGTTATATGCTCAAGGTCCTTCTGATCAATGCCCCGTCCGTTGTCTTTAACGAACACCGCGACCCTTTCTCCACGCTTCTCGGATCCTACGGAAATACGGCCTCCCATTTCAGTGAATTTAATCGAGTTGTCTATAAGATTTATAAGCACCTGCCTAAGCCTATTTTCGTCACCCTCAACATATGTCAGGCTTTGGTCCAACCTTGTTTCCAATCGTATGGTTTTCTTCATGGCCTTAGGATAAAACTGCTTCGCCACATCCATAATCAGATAGTTTATGTCTACCTTTTCTTTTGACAAAATTATCCGTCCCGCTTCAAGCTTCGAGAAATCCAAAAGATTCTCGACCATATCGCTCAGTCTATTAGTCTCTTTTGAAATGATCATGAGCTCTTCTCTTATTTCCTTCTCATTGTCCAAATCCCCCATTAGCATGGTCTCGCACCATCCTTTTATGGATGTCAAAGGCGTCCTTATTTCGTGGGAAACAGAGGATATGAAATCGTTTTTCATCCGACTCGTTTTCATGAGCTCCTTAGCCATATAATTAAACGTTCTTCCCAATTCTCCTATCTCATCGTTCTTTCTTATTTCTACTCTCGCCTTCAAGTCCCCATCGGCAATTTTTTCCGAAACAGTTTTGAGTTCCTTTATGGGTTTAATTATCGACTCAGCCAAGAGCATGCTTAGGAGTACAACAAGTATCAGCACTATCACTCCAAGAAAAACTGCTTGGAGGATGATTCTTTTTACTACCCTATTTGTCTCTTCTATTGATGTTACATATCTCAAAATACCATCTAAGCCCTGCCTGTTTATTAGCGGTCCGGAAACGGCAATAAGCTCCTCCCCAGTATCCTGGTCCTTGTACCTCCAGGTTCCCATATCCCCGCGCAATGCCTTCTCATAGTCAGCTGTAGATATAGGTTTTTCCATGTTAAACCCGGAAGAAGAGTTGACAACCTTGCCCGACAGGTTGATTATCTGAATCTCGGCCCTCTCGTCCATCGAAAAATTTTCTATAATGTATTGGGACTTGTAGTCAAAGGACTCATACACAAGATATTTCTCATAGAATTCGGTTGTCACCGCCACTTTTTCCTTAAGTATCTGTGTTATGTTCCCATAATAGTACTGCCTTATGAAGACTGCAAGCAAGATTTCGAGAAAAATAATCGTCACTAGTATTACTATTGTGTAGTTGAATACAACGCGTCTTTTCAGACTCTTCAAACTCAATCAGCCTCTTTCCATCGATATCCAAGCCCCCAAATCGTTTCAATGGTATCCGGTTCCGAGGGGTTGTCTTCGATCTTTTGTCTGAGCCTTCTAATGTTTACATCGACAATCTTAAGATCTCCTATGTAATTTTTGCCCCAGACCTCGTCAAGCAGATTGTCTCTGGAAAGAGCCTTGTTCGGATTGGTTACAAAAACCTTTATTAGAAGGAATTCTGTAGGAGTCAGCTCGATAATTTCATCGTTCTTATAAAATTTCCTCGCTATGAAATCAATCTTGTAGGCGCCTGATTCGATCGCGTTGCGCTCTGCAATACCGTCCTTCAGCCTTACCCTTCTCATAAGGGAATTGACCCTTGCAATCAGCTCCATCGGGCTAAAAGGTTTTGTTATATAATCATCGGCCCCAAATTCAAGACCCATCACCTTGTCTATATCCTGGGTTTTGGCAGTGAGCATAATTATACCTATTTCGCCGTTTTTTTTCCTTATGCTGCGACAAACCTCAAATCCGTCTATTCCCGGCAGCATAACATCGAGAATTGCTATATCTATATCTTTTTCCGTCTCAAAAATCTTAAGCGCCTTTTCTCCATTCTCAGCTTCAAGCACTTGCATGTCGTTCCTTGTCAAATTGATTTTAGTAAAATTCCTTATCGAATCGTCGTCCTCTAGCAAGAGTATCTTCCCCTTCATCCCAACATCACCTCCAAGTTTTTATGAGTTCCTTCATTTCATCGTCATCCAATACGGCGTCCGTGTATCCACGTTTTATATCGTCTGGTATATTCTGATTCTGATAGGTTTTTTCAACCACATATGCCTTTCCGTTCTTGCGCATGGCAGTAAAATATTCCGATTCAAAAGACATTGTCCTCTCTTCTAACATACTCTCTTTAATTATTTCCACTCTATACATAGGGTAGACAATTTCACGTTTTTCGTCAACATAGCCTATTTCTACCGCTTCAGGATTTTCCTCCAAGTTTCTTACAGAAACCCCTTCGAACCATTTGTATGGAAAATCAATTCTAAGGTCGTTGTCTTGGTCAATGTAGCTTTTCAGCACCAATTTAAGGCCATCTTCTCCATCCCATTGGTGCCAAGAAGTTATCCACAGCGTATCTGCCAAAGAGTAATCGTTCCCGTATGGCTCCTCGCATGTTCCGATTTCAATTATTCCATCTCCATTTATATCCATGCTTTTCACTGAATACGGCTTGAACGTATTACCGTAGTAGCTCGAATCCCCTCCGCCAAGAGCATTTTGCAAGATACCGTCTTCAACCACAAGCAGATATGTAGCCGCCGAATGGGCTCCGATTCCCATGTCCAGGAATACACCCCTCTTGCCATTGACAGCATAACCGAACGCTACATTGTAGTATCCATTAATATAAGGATCAAGCTCTATCTCGTCCATCACACGGAAACCATCTCCGGAAAAAGCCACCAGCTTAGCCTCGGAAGAAGGTTCGCTAACATTCCGATCGAGATTCAGAAGAAGCAGTTCCTCACCCGAGTTTCTGTCAAAATCTCCCACAACCATCTCTGTGTACGTATCGCGGTACAGCTCGCCTGCATTCTCTCCGTACCCATAGACTATCATGTATTTATTCAAGAAAATATCAAGCTTGTCAGCCGACCATGCCATCACAATCTCTTTTTTCCCGTTACCGGTGAGATCGTAGAATCCGCTGTATGAAATATCAACACCTGACGATTCAATCTTGTCAACGACCTTCCATTTACCATCTGCTTTGCCAAATATGTAAGCGCCCAGCCTGTAGTTTGCCGCGTCCTTGAAATATACAACTGCCTCTTCATTCTCATCACCGTCCAAATCCACAAAATTTATCGCGCCCAGGCTTTCAGGATTTCCCGGCTTGTAGAGAATTTCATCCTTTAAAAGCTCATAATCCACAAACTCCTTTATCGTTTGCTTATTGGCCCCAAGGCTAGGCGGCTCCATCAAATCTCCAGGCGAACCAGCGCCTGCAAAAAAACAGCCTGTCAATAATTGAGCCAAACATATCACTGTAAAAATAAGTCCATATCGCTTCATCCAAGTCACTCCATCCGCTAAATAAAGTCTTTTTCCCATTGTATACTATAGTGCATTGCCTTTGTTTACAAAACAGTTACTCTTGTCTCAATAAGCAAATGAATTCTTAAGCTACGCATACCAAATATACATTAAAGGCTACAAGACCGGCCATCAACACTCGTCACCCATTCCCTTTTTATTTCCCAGCATATAGCCTGGTCATTGACGGAGACTCTTATGTTATCATCAAAAAGCCTGTTCCAGCTTTCCATCATCACCCTTTTCATAATCGGGTGAAACTCAGTCATCACGACCTCGGACTGGTTGCATATGCCCTTTTCATCCAATGCCCTGCGAAAAGATAGTCCATTTAGCTAACCATTCGTAGCAGACCATTAATGTATTGCAACGCTCCCCGTACTTGCGCGACACATACTTTTTTTTATTTTGAAAACACCATTTTTTTGAAGCTCTTCCCATGCCTTTGCGCTTTGCCTTGTCCAAACCTTCACAATACCACGTATAATCCAATTATCCACTTTAATAGGTGGTTGGATTATTCTCCTTTCTCCCAATCTATTATTTGGGCGTTTTTTATTATTTCGGTATTATATTGATAAAGCACTGTGGATTTGTATCTATATTACTACAGCTTTGACTGTTTTGAGGTGACTCAGACCACAGTTTTTCGTCTTCAATGGTAATTAGTTAGTTAACGCTTTGACGTTTGT
>JAENWJ010000025.1 GCA_016649995.1 Peptostreptococcaceae bacterium | reverse complement strand
GGTCCCATGTATTGTATATCATACGAACAATTAAAGTTTTTGTAGAAAAGCCCTTTAAAACGCATTGCCGCTTCTATTTCGAGTATGGGCCTTTCCTTTGCATACACTTCTATCAACGCATTCCGGCCGTTTAATCGGACGGAAAAATCCTCTATGTTGTTGTTTACCGCGCGATCCATTTGCTCGGCCATTTTAAGGAAAATAGACAGCTTCAGAATTCTCTTGATATCTTTATTTGAAAAAAGTGTGCGGTACTCCTGCATTTTTTCTTTTATGTTGTTTTCTCTGTGATTTCCTACCAGAAAAGCGACTATCAAATGTTCGTGATTTGTTAGCCCATTGATTTTCCCATATATGAGAAGATACATTCCATGCAGGTTATGGTCGTAATACTCAATATGCATTCCTATGTCATGAACAAGAGATGCTATTTCAAGCACCTTCCTGTCATTTTGATCGAATGAATGAATTCCTTTAAATTGGTCAAAAAGTCTCAATGCCAAGAACCTTACCTGAGATGCATGTTTAGGTTTAACATCAAATCTTTTCATTGTATTCTCGCAGCTGTGGGCAAGAACATCTCCAACCACCACAGGCAACTCAGCTTTTTTAAAATACTTTTCATAAAAAAAACCATTTCTAAGTCCATTCCCGCTGATGCTTATACCTATTGAACCCGTAAACTCAAGTAGAGCCTTAAGTGGAACCATTCCCATAGTTATAACATCGGCTCGCCTGCTGTTTATTCCATCGACAAACCCCAAATCCTTGTCATCCTTCTTGAATACAAGTGAAAAAACGCGTTCCACTTCACCGTGAGTCATTCTGTAGTTGTGCATGTTTTTTATGGGATAATTGTTAAAACCACGGTCGATTTTTCCAATTGCCCTTATTGTACCTCCAAGTCCTATTACACGAAGTCCTTTTAATTTATAAATCCATTTTACCTTGCTCATTTCTCCCTTCACATATTGGAATGCCTCATAAATACGCTCCCGCTTGTTTTCAATCCCGCCAAACATTTCCGTCAGTATAACCGAACCGAAAGGAAGGCTTATAGATTCTTCGATGATGCGATCCCTAACCCATACAATTTCCGTGGATGCTCCGCCTATGTCTATTATTGCGCAGTCCTTTACGTCAATAGAATTAACAACCCCCAGATAGTCGTAGTAAGCTTCTTCCTTTCCGGTAAGTATTTTTAAATCAAACCCGACTTCCTTCCTAACCCTTTCAATGAATTTATCACCGTTCTTTGCAAGCCTTACGGCCGCAGTCGCGACAGCATAGATTTCTTCAACATCCGTAACCTCAATAAGCCTTTTAAAATACCTAAGCGCTTTTATTGTCCTCTCAACAGGGACTATCTTAAGCCTCCCATCCTGCGTAAGGCCCTCGCTTAGGCGGACCATCTCCTTAGCAGAATCAAAAACACTATATCCGCCACGCTCGTTTATTCTCATTATATTCATTCGTACAGAGTTTGATCCGAGGTCAATAATCGCCATTTTTTTCATGTTATTTCATGCTTCCTTTCAATCTTTTTATAAACTCTTCATTGTCTTCATATTCAAGATTTTTAAGTATTTCGTGGGCGCAAACTCGATTTTTCTTTCCACTTTTTACTTTGCTGTATTCTCCATCACTCTCCATTTGCCAAGACCTTTGATTGTCTGCAAGATAGAGGTCGAGAATAAGACGAATACGTTTAGCTATGCGGTTGTCTACAATTGGAAACAAAAGCTCAATACGACGGTTAAGGTTTCGCGTCATCCAATCAGCTGACGAAAGGTATGTCTCGGGATGACGATTGTTGTGAAAATAGTAAATTCGAGAATGCTCTAGAAACTCCCCTATGATACTTTTAACCTTTATGTTCTCACTCATACCCGGAACTCCCGGTACTAGGGTGCATATTCCTCTGACAATCAGACGGATTTCAACTCCTGCATTTGATGCTTCATACAGCTTGTCTATAATCCCTATGTCCACAAGCGAATTCATTTTGGCTGTTATCAAACCCTTTTTGCCATTTTTCGCATTCCGTATTTCCCTGTCTATCAGTCCATAGAAATCTTTTCTTAGCGTATATGGCGAAACGCAAAAGTGTTGTGTTGCAATCTGGCTGCTGAATCCTGAAACCATATTAAAGAATATCGTTGCATCTGTTCCTATGTCCTCGCGGCATGTCAAATATGTCATATCCGTATATAGCTTGGCCGTCTCGTCATTATAGTTGCCGGTTCCAAGATGCACATATCTCTTTATCTTCTTCATTTCCTTGCGCACTACAAGAGTAATCTTGGAATGGGTCTTAAGTCCATATATCCCGTATATAACATGCACACCTTTTTTCTCAAGCTTCTTGGCCCAGTTTATGTTGTTTTCTTCATCAAATCGGGCCATCAGTTCAACCAAAACCGTTACCTGTTTCCCTTGGTCTGCAGCATCTGAAAGAGCCTTAATTATTTCAGATTTCCCGCTGACCCTATAAAGGGTTTGTTTTATCGCTAAAACCGAGGGATCCATGCTTGCATTCTTTATGAAATTTACTACGAAATCAAAGCTGTCATACGGATGGTGGAGAAATATATCCCCATCTCGAATCGTCTTGAATATATTCTTCTTTTTCATGAACGGCATGACTTTGGGAATAAACTGTTCACTTTTCAGATTGTTCATCTTTTTGGGCGGTTTGAATGAAAACCAGCATGTCAAATCAATCATGCCCTTTATAAAGTATACTTGGTTTTTTTCTATTTCCAGAATTTTTTCAAGCTCGGCGCCAATCCATTCATCAATGCCGCTTTCGATTTCAAGGCGAATTGCATCGCCCCAACGCCTCTTTTTAACCGCCTCTTCTATAACCATAAGAAGATCGTCCGCTTTATCCTCAATTAAATTCAAATCAGCATTCCTTGTCACCCTAAAGACACTGCTACCCAAAACCTTTTGCCCGACATATAGTTGATCCATGAACTTTGTTATTACATCCTCAAGCAATGCGTATGCAAGCTCCTTAGAACTCTCAATCCTGACGAAGCGATCAAGAACATCAGGAACTTCTACGATAGCCAGCTTGAACTGCCCATCAACCACCAATTTTGAAACAATGTTCAAACTCTTGTTTGGCACGAATGGGAATGGGCGGCCAAAATCAACTGCCATTGGTGTCAATACAGGGAAAACCACGCTGTCGAAATATTCCTTCAGTTCGTCCATTATCTTCCCGTTGAAATCTTTTTTCTTTAATATTCTTACCCCCTGCTTGGCAAGCTCATCAAAACATTTCGATGTTATCCTTTGCTGTGTTTTCAAAAGCCCTGTTACATTTTTATTTATGCTTTCGAACACTTCCTCAGGCAGATACCCCGAAGCATCCGGGGCCGAATAGCCGGCAATCATCTGCTCCTTGATTGACGCCACACGCACCATGAAGAATTCATCGAGATTGGATGAAAAAATCGCATCGAACTTGAGCCTTTCCAATATCGGCATTGCGGCATCCTCAGCCCTCTCCAATACACGCTCATTGAATTTTAGCCAACTGAGTTCCCTATTTAAGTATTTATTCATCGTATTCACCTTCCACCAATCCCGGAACAAGTCCGAAAGCGCTTATGAATTCTTTTGCACGATTCTCAAAATTCCATTCCTCAAGTGTTATATCCGTCGATTTGCTCACCATTATCCTAAACTCGTCATCGGTAACTTCAAAACCTTTTATTTTTATTTTCTGCTTCTTGCTCTTGTCGAGAGCATCGGCAATGGAAAGTATTGAGGATAATTTCAGTATCAGGTTCTGGTCGCTTTCTCCGAGCCTTTCAATGCTCGCTCTTGAGGATTGACTGTCCTCAAGCATCTTGCATATATACGCAACAAGCATCATCTCATGATAATTAGTACCCATTATGCTTAGATTTCTTATTTTATGGAAGGATGCAGCCAAGTAGTCCTTCGCCCTAGTAAACTTGCCTATTTCATGTAAAATAGCAGCAAGGCGCATAAGCAATTCATCTCGTTCATTGAATGAGAAATGCTTCTTCAGTTCACCCATTATTAGCATCCCGTTTTTTTCAACCTCTCTACAGTGACGGGTGTCGCTCTTGTATCTAGCGCTTGCATTCCTTGCAAGTGAAATTACATCATTGTTGAAAACCTTGTACCTGTCAAGTCCATGGTCCTTCTCAACCATTTCCGCAATCATTCCATCTCTTAAATTGATTTCAGGAAAAACGAGAGTATTTGTCTTGACCAACTTCAGGAATATTCCGTAAACCAAAATGCAGGATACAAATTCATACCAGTCCATTCCGTAACATTCAATCTCCTTGCGAAAACGCAAATGATCCGTCATCACCCTGTGATGGACCGACTCGAAGTCCAATCTGCTTATTTTTTCCCGCTCATCGAATAAACACCGTTTCAATGTGCCTGTTTCTCCGCCGAGCATCAGAAAATTTTCTATCCTGCGCCTTTTGATTATTCTCCACATGTGACCCGTGCGTGATTCTATTAACTCAGCAATAATCTTGGGATAATTTACGTTTCTATCCTCGATTTCCTGCATTGTATTCTTTAAAACCATCGTTCCAAGTATGAATTCTTCATTAAAAACCAACTTGTTCTTGTTATAGATACTCACATCACAGCTTCCGGAATTCAGCTCAACTAAAATAGAGCTTTCCCGAATTTCCCTATAGTCGTCAAGGTTGTCTCTCATCGATTTGTATGTTAGAAATTTTTCTATAGCATCTTCAATTATTTCAACCTTTATTCCTGACCGCATAAGCACAATCTCAATCACATTAAGATTGTTGTTTGCCGTGCGCATGGCTCCCGTGGCTACGGCCCGATACATATCCACATTGTACGAATCCATTATTTCCCTAAATGATCCCATAATTCCAATTATTTCCTTGACTGTTTCATGCTCAATATTGCCATTAGCAAATACATCTTCGCCTATATTTGCGGTCTTTGCTATGTTGTCGAGGACAACTATTTTCTTGTCTATATACTGAACTATTTTAAGCTTGAGTGTGTTCGATCCCACATCGATAGCGGCATAGGTTGTTTTCATTGCATTCTCCATCCTTTCAAATATGATAAAACGAAAATCGGTTTTCAAGATTGTTTCCATTATATAACATAATGTTTACTTCTTGTTCCTTCTGAAACGGAGCTTCAGTTCAAATAATCCTTTTTCTATGTTAATACTCGTTTTTCCCTCCATTTTATCGAAGTATTCCTTCACCCTTTTTGTTTCCTTAGCGCTCAGCTTGTCTTTCCCGACATATCTTATTTCCTTAAACAAGCTCCTGTTTACATTTATGTCATGAAGCCTTCCTATTTCACTATGCATATCCTGTACAAGTCTTAGGCACTCCATATCCATAATAAAAATGCCGAGCTCGATAAGGTACTTTACCGTCTTTCCTCTGATTCTCATTCGATGTAAGGACTCAACATCATCAATCTCTGCCAAACGCACCGAATCCCCGTACTTCATCATAACATTCTCTGAGCCTATAATTTGCAAATTGGCATTTTCTAAAATATTCAAAAGCCTTTTTTTCATTTTTTTTATTTTATTGTTTTCAGTTAAGCCTCTCACATCTCTCACCAATTCCGCGAGCATATCTTCGTGTATGTTCTCTATGCGCTTCTCCAGCCAATCAAGCTTTCCTATTTTAATCACGTGCAGCCTAAGCACATGGCATTCTCTCAAATCCGAATATTTCTCAAACAATTCTTTTAAATTTTCTTCGAATGGTTTGATGGTTTTGCTTTTCATCGTTTTTAATATGGCTCTTATTTTTCGTATTCTAATTCTGGTTTCATGTACAAGCTCAGCATCGGCATCACCCGAAACGGCCCTTTCCAAATGTCTCTCCAAAGCTTCCCATTCTTCCAGCAATATTTCAACTGCACTCTTCCCGTCAATGCCGAGCAGCAAGCATTCCCCTTTTGAAATCATTTTGCATCTCAGCTTTTCCACTTCATTAATATTGCCACCGAATTCAGCGTTATGAGAAAGGCAATCCGCATCCTTAATTAATTCTGAATAAACATCGTCAATCCTATTTTTCCGCCTATGATTTTCAATAGCAGTTGCAACTATTCGAATTATCTCTTTGTCAAAAAATAATTCTTCAAGCATCCTTTCTGCTTCTTTCTTGCCCTTTTTTGCATGCTTTTTACCCTTGAATCCGTATTTTATTCTTGCAATATCATGCAAGCATGCTATAAGAAAAGCAATCTCCAAATCAAGATTTCGCATTTTTGCCAACGCCAATGTGTTTCTTTCCACATCTTCAAAATGCATCTTCTCAAAGTCATCTTCGGCCACAAAATCTCTTATTATATTCCGCAAATCTTCAAGTGTTTTATTTTCCATATTTTCTCACCTTTCCGCACATTATACATTATACCCAATCAAGAATATGAAAAAACAAAACAACCCTGAAATGACTTTCTTGTCAGGATTGTTTTGTTTTTTCCATCGTTTCCGTAAAAGTAATATTAAATGAACCGGATACTCTCCTGCATTTATTACTAATCGTGTACGATGAATGATACCTTGGCATTGACTCGATACTTGACAACCTTGTTGTCTTCTACAATTGCCTGAAAGTTTCCGATGTTTACAGACTTGATATTGTCAACAGTCTTTGCAGCCACTTTAACCGCCTCCTGCGCGGCCGCTTCCCAGCTAGTTTCTGATTCCGACAAAAGCTCAACTACTTTAAGAATCGCCATTTTTTGCCTCCTTTTCTTTTACTTTTGCAATAATAGATTTTCGTCTACCACTATATCTTAACAATAATATTCTTACCCTTAAGTTATTCGGATATTCAATAAAAAATGTGATATTTCCAATTTCCGCAGTTTATGTATTAGAAACACTCGCTCTTTACTTTTTGTCAATCACATTTTTTATTAAGAACATAGAAACCCTCATCCTTTTTTTGAGTTATTCTCATTATATCCATAGAAAGCAGACTTTGCCGTAACATAGTTTACGCAAATTACAAAATTAACATCTTATGCTATAATTGCACTACACTTTATTATTGTTCAAATGCAAAATATCAATTCGGATTGAAAACAATTATAGGAGAAAAAATCTATGAAAGAAATACTGGTTTTGGGATAGCAATGCATGAAAAGCTCCTACTATCGTGATATGGTTCAGGCGATAGTAGATGAAATGGATTTGGATATCAATGTCGAGAAAATCATCGATCCCGATGAAATAGAGAAATACGGCGTTGAGGTAGGCTGTTCCAATTCATATTGCCCAGGTTGCAGCTTCGTTAACATAGGCAAAGAAGAGCAGTATACGCCTGCGCTGGTCATAGACGGAAAAGTGGTTGCCTATAGTAGCTTCCCATCAAAGCAACAGTTTGAAGCTTTGCTAAATAAAAAGAGAGCATTTTAGCTCTCAATTGTACTGGCATATAATTAATGAGTTCTTATTTCATTTAACCCTTCCGCATTGTCATTCAGATATATTTCGTAGCAAAACCTCAGTTTTCTGTGATAGTCCAACTCTACCAAATCCGCTGGTTTGACGCTGCCGTCAGCTTTATCGAAGTATTCCAATCCCGCATGTTTCAGCATATTATAAACGAATTGCGAGCAAAACATTATATTTGGTCTAAGCGGCTTCTTGATTACGAATCCAAGCATATTATACGAGCTTCCACTTTTATTTATTTCCTTGACCTTTTCAATAAGTTTCGTCTTTTGCTCCCGTGTTACATCCATTTCGTAGACTATCAGTGATGAATCATCCTTTTTATTGAAAAACTCAATCATCTCTCTATTTAGTCCCGGAGGATATATCTTCTCGCCGCCATTATAGCTTATGATAGTTTCTAAGTCTCTGTCAAAAGCGAGTGATGCATGGTTATATTGTTTTTTAGTAAACACAGAAATAACCTCGCTGGCTGCACTCCCAGTGTTTGAAATCACGATATAAATATGGAGATCCGTCAGACTCGATTCAGCATCCGAAAAATACGCATCCGTCAGCGATCCTCCGTTGAGGTATTGTATTACGCTATGTCTCGGCAGTTCTCCCGCAATTTCAATCAATCTTTCAGTGGTCAAGGACTTTCTCAATTGACCCATTTTTTCCAACCTTCCCAAAATTGCGTCATTGACATCACGAAGTTGTGCAAAGCTCATGGTGTTGAACTCCTGAATAGAAGGTAGATAAAATTCAGTATAATTCTGGATTGTCACATAATATTCTAGTAGATATGGCAACGATACTACAAACACACCCAATGCGTTGTTTAGCATATTGATTGCATTGAAACTTGAAACTACATGCATATACCGCGCAAAAAATATCGTCTGGGCAAATACCAACAACATGTATAAAAATATAAGAAAGAATTTGAACCGCTTCTTTGATTGAATTCTTACAGCACGTAATATCATTATCCAAAAAACCAGATGCGATACTATGATAAACAGCAACGAGTCTCCATACGTTATAAGAACCAAGACCAACAATATCTTGCTTATCTGAATCATTAATTTAAATTGTTTTATATCGTTCATAATTAAAACCTTTCACTAAATAATCTTCATTCTATTTTGCCTATCAATGAACTATATCACATGCTCCCACAGAGTTCAAATGTTTCCCTTCCCCCCATAATAATCGGCACCGGCATTAATTATTGGCTCCTGCGCACCATCAAAACAGCCTTGTTTTTTTGTTTGTAAAAAACTCAAATGCGCATTTGAGCAACTGATTTTTATGAAAATGCTTCTGTTGCTTTCATGATATTTTCACTTTTCGCACCGTAAATCTTTCGATTATGTTAAAATATATAAGTGAATTGTTTCAATCAAATACTATCTTTTACAGGAGGATATAATGAAAGACTTGAAAGGCACAAAAACCGCAGTAAACTTAATGACTTCTTTTGCAGGGGAATCCCAGGCAAACATGAGATATTCATACTATGCATCGCAAGCGATAAAAGACGGTTATGTTCAAATAAAAAATATTTTCGAAGAAACCGCCGGCAACGAAAGAGAACATGCAAAAAGGTTTTATAAATTTTTGAGAGACAATCTGCAGGAAGAAGCAATTGAAATCACCGCAGCTTTCCCTGTCAATTTAGGCGACACTAAATCCAATCTTAAAGCCGCTGCAAATGGCGAACATGAAGAGCATACGGATATGTATCCCGAATTTGCAAGAATTGCCGCCGAGGAAGGCTTCAAAGAAATATCAATAATCTTTCAAGAAGTTGCAGAAGTAGAGGAAAGACACGAGAAAAGATTTTTAAAGCTTCTTGAAAATATTGAAAATGGAACTGTATTCAGTAAAGAAGAACCCGTGGAATGGAAATGCAACAATTGCGGTTATATTCACAAAGGAAAAGCAGCTCCTAATAAATGTCCCGCTTGCGACCACCCCATTGATTACTTTGAGGTCTTTGTTGAAACATACTAATATTAATGAATCTAAGCTCTCATCGGAAATCCCTTTGAGAGCTTTTTGTTTGCCTAAATATTTTTTTCGCATAAATCATATAGAGGACATCCGTCACATAATGGAACCTTTGTGCAAAATTGCTTTGAATGCTCGACAATCAAAGCGTGATATCTGCTATATATGTCAATATTCTTTTCAACAACACTTTCAATCCTAATCCTAAACTCATCATAATCGACCGGCACATCAAACCCAAGTCTCTTGAAGAACCTTCTGGTATATGTGTCAATAACAAAATAAGGCTTTTTAAGGCTATATGTCAGAATGCAATCCGCAGTCTCTTTTCCTATGCCATCCACATTCAGCAATTCTTTTCTCAAGGCCTCAGCATCTATTTCCATTGCTGCTTCAATTCTAAAATCATAACTTTGAAACCAAAGGGTCAAAGCTTTTATCTTAATCGCCTTTTGATTATAGTACCCACTAGGTTTAATAAATTCAGCCAATTCTTCGGTTGCCATCTTTGTGATTTTCTCAGGAAGAAGATTTTCCCCCAAATTGGCAATCGCCTTAGCCGCATTTCTCCATGTTGTATTTTGAGTTAAGACTGCCCCAACCATCATCTCATAGTCGCTGTCGGCAGGCCACCAATTGAGATCGCCATAGTAACCTAACAGCATATTATAGACAGTGCTGATTTTCTCGAAGCGAATAAGTTTTTCTTTTATTTCCAGTCCGTGCGCAAATCCTGTAAGCTTCCCATTTGAGCCAATCACCCTATGGCAGGGAACAATCAGTGGAATTGGATTCTTGCTGTTAGCCATTCCTATGGCCCTCGCGGCTTTGGGATTCCCGATTCTAACGGCAATATCCTTATACGTGCAAGTTTCGCTGAATGGAATTTTGCCAAGTTCTTTCCATACCTTCTTTTGATAAGTGGTACCCGCTGGGTTCAACTTGATGCTGAAATTTTTAAGCTTCCCAAGGAAATAAGCATTTATCTGCACAATTATCTCTTTAAAAAACTCATTGTTGTAAATCCAATTATTTTCTATTTCAAACACCCGTTTTCCCTTTGAAGTATCAAGGTGCAAATGACTGAGTCCACTCTCGTCACCCACAAGGATTATGTCGCAAATATGGGTTTTCATTATTGTATAGTACATCTACTCATCCTCCCCTACATTTTATTATTCACACTTTATATAATCTCTTCCAAAACAGCAATGATTAATGATAGCCTTACATTTTCATTATACAGCTTGATCTTATAACTAATGCACGAATATGTATTTTCGTATTCCATTTTGCGCAAACAAAAAGAGCATTTCTGCTCTTTAGTCATTTAACCTTGTCAAATGGTGGATTTAACATATTATTGATTCATTTTCTACTTGTCGAACAATCCTCCACCTTTTTTCGTTTTGATTGCTTTGCTATTGCCTCCGGCCTTATTGTTCTCTGCTTTTTTTCTAAAACCTTGCTTTGCACTTGTCTGTTTCTTTTCCTCAATCAACTTTTTCATCCGTTCGATTGCATCTTTGTCCATGTGATTAACTCCTTATTATTCTATTTTTCTTTTCTATTTGCCAAAATACATATTCCTTATATTAATTTGCCTTTTATCTATATGTCTTTAATACACCGTTATCTATTATAACATATTAGCCTTATTAAATTCATGCACAATGTTTTCCATGCAAATCATTGCACATTACATATAGAATATAAATCAAAAGTGTTTATGCTAGAACCAAGGTAACAAAAAAATATTTTTATTGGAAGAAGGTGTTTCAATGCTTAATAAAAAAGATATTCCTGATCCTTATTCTTATTCAGTCATTTATTATTCATGCTTACAGGCAAGCAAATTGAGTTGTTCAATTACAGGAATTTCTTCAATCTAAAACTCAATGATTTTTTCTTTTTATACCGATAGTTTCCGTTGCTTTTGGCAATACCCAATGCTTAAATCAACAATCTGTCTAAAGTAATTTGATCAATTTCTCAAGCTCTTTAGACAACACTTTTGCAAGCTCGAAATCGCCATCTTTTAAAGCTAATGCTATCTTCTTTTCCACCAATCTTTTCTTTTGTTCTATTTCCAAATAGTTTCTATCAAAATGATTCGAATAAATCATCTTTTTAAATTTAGCCATACTCATTTTTCTAATATGCTTGTCTTTAATAATCAAAACATAATCCATACAGTTTACAATCGAATAATAATCATGAGAAATCATTATGATCGCACCTTTATATTCTTCCAAGGCATTTTCTAAAACCATTTGTGAATATGTGTCTAAATGACTCGACGGTTCATCAAGAAGCAACATATTTGCTTTACTATGTGAGATTTTAGCCAATTGAAGCATATTCTTTTCTCCGCCGGACAGGGATCCTATATTTTGATTAATGTCTTCTTCTTCAAATCCATAGCCTGAAAGATATGACCTAATCTCCTGCAAAGTCTTAAATCCCGCATCAAAGAACTCTTCGACAATTGTATTTGATTCATCTAGTATTTCTCCTTGAACCTGAGATAGATAAGCCAGCTCGACATTATCATTCATTTCAATAGAATCACTATCGTTTTTAAATATCGCCCTTAATAAAGTAGTTTTCCCGGTTCCGTTTGAACCTATAAGCGCCACTTTATCATTAGACTTAATCTCAAAATTAACATCTACTAAAAGCGTCTCATCAAATGAAACACAATAATTATTTACTTTTAAAGCAATGGACTCTTCAATTTCATTTTCCATATCCAAACTGATTTCAGGTTGAATATTATCTAAGAATGGCGCATTTGTTCTACTCTTTTCCAGCCTCTTTTGAATTTTAACTCTAGCTCTTAGCGATTTTCCTTTTGCAGCATCAGATTTATATGTTGTGATGTACCGTAGCTTATCGATCAAAATCTCATTACGGAGCATTTCTTCATCATCGGCAAAGGCTAGTTCTTGCATTTCGATTTTGATTTGAAGCAATGAGAAGTTATAATCCATATAGCTTCCGTCAAACTCTTGGATTTCCATATTCTCAAGATGTAAAATTTTGTTAAAACAATGGTTCAACAAATATCTGTTATGCGTAATAATCAACATTGTTCCTTTATGAGCATTAATTAATTTCTCTAGTGCGTTAAGATTTTCAAAATCCAAGAATGCATCCGGCTCATCCATAATTATTAAATCCGGGCTTGTCAGCATTTCTTTAATAACTTGAATAAGTTTAAATTCACCACCACTAAGTTCAGATACTTTTAAATCTTTATGCTTAATTAGGAATGCAAGGTTTAGTTTATTATTAATTCTTATTTCAAAATCATTTCCACCAATTGCATCAAAAGCTTCTAATGATTGCTGATACTTTCCAAGCAAAATATCCGTATCCGAAGAGGTTTCCATTTCAGTACAAACAGATGCTATTTTATTTTGTAAGGTAATATATTCTTCCCCTATATATTCGAAAACTGTAGTTTCTTTTATTTTGTCTATATTTGAGAACTGACTCACGTACCCAATTCTACAATTCGGGTCCATCTCTAACTTACCATCAAACATATACCCTTCCGGATCCATAATTATATCCATCAGTGTACTTTTTCCACTGCCGCTTCTTCCTATAAATGCGCAGTGCTTATCATCTTCAAGTTCAAATGAAATCTTATTATATAACTCTTTTTGCGGATATGAGTAAGACAAGCCATCAACTTTTATCATAATTTTACCTTTCTTTACTATTTAAAAAGAGCCTATAAAAACAAGCTCTTTAATATATAATCTTTCCAATCGCAATGATGCAATTGACTATTATTCAGTTTGCATTCTTTTTAGGTTTACCGTTGACATATTAACACTTTTCATTGATAATTACAATCATTAAATGTTAAAAATTTCAGTACATACTGCATCCTTAATTATTCTATTTGACCATATCTTATCTTTAATGAATTTCAAGCATTTCTATTTAAAGTTTTATATTTTTCTTGTATTTTTCTTGTATAATAAGATAGTATAGCAGAAAATAAATTAACTCAAGGAGCAACTTAATGGACAATATGACTATGATACTTATTGGCGTAACAACAACTTTAGTAATTGGCGGTGCGATTGCATTATATTATTACAGAAAACGAAGCCTGACTAAGTTATTTGACCAGGTTTATGAATCCTCAAAACAAGTCCCTAAACAGAAAAAGACCCGTTTCTTGTTGCTGATGTTTATAGAAACCATGTCGGCATCAAAGAAAAAACCAAAGAAAAAATCAAAAGAAAACTCAAAATCGACTGCCAGCGTAAATAAACTTAATAATCCCAAATACCTTGAACTTCAATTACTTAAAATGTCTAAAATTCTTAAAAGCGGACCAAAAGGTCAAGATAAAAAGACTAAACAATCACTTCGTCTACTTAAAGATTACCTGGCATGGGAAAAAAAACAGAAAGCTATTAATATTAAATAAAAACAAAATTAAACGACATAAAAAATTACAAAACAATAAGTGAAATCAAAATCCCCTCTATTCGAAAGTGACCAGTTCATTTCTCAAATAGAGGGGATTTTGATTATTGTACAAATATGAAAATCTTTGCTCCTGCTACGGTTTGTTAAAGATAGGAATATTCGCCGCATGAGGTATGATAGTTAATTCATAGCTATTTGATTTATGAAAATGGAATAGCACTGTTACTTCCTGTCTAAATGGGTCATTCGCTTAAGCCTGAAAAAATCCTCCCTTTCTCTTTCTTCGAGAACCTCCGTAATATTTTTAATCATTTCCGCATATTTCGGTATCTGGATTTTATCGAGAGCGTTGGCCCTTTTGCTAGTCGACTTAATCTCTATAGCCAATCTAAAGACAGAATTTTCTATTTCCGCCGTCCTATACAAAAGGTTTTGCACTTTTTTCATTTTTGTAACGACGATGTCAAGTGCCGGATTTGTTCGATAAAAACCATAGGTCGGTTGAAGCGCCGAATCTTTGCTCTTTAGAAAAGGCATTTCTACGCCCATGACGCTTTTAGATAAGATAGTGAATTCCTCGTTTTTCGGTATCGAAAAGGCAATTTCTTCAACTGCGCCGACCCCCATGGTCAGTATAGCCAATTGGATTGCAGCATAGGTCTCCTTGAAAATATTATCAATCTCCTCCTGAAGCTTTTTCACTTCATCAATCATGGACATCATTTCTCTAATCAGAACGTTTCTTTTTTTGTCCAAGAGTTCATAGCCCTTTTTCGAAAATTCGAGCATTGTCTGGGCCTTTATGAGATTCGCCTTTGTTGGCGTTAATTTTTCCATGATATCACTTCCCTAAATATTTATCTATCATGCCATCGTCAAGCCTGTCAAGTTCTTCTCTAGGCAAGATCGACAGAGCTTTCCATCCGATATCAAGACTTTCAACGAGGCTCCTGTTTTCGTCAAACCCCTGATTGATGAAAACGCCCTCGAAATATCTTCCGTATTCCATATAGCGCCTATCCGTTTCGGAAAGATCGTCCTCCCCAATAATCTGCGCCAGGGACCTAATATCCTGCACCTTCGAATAGGATGAAAATAGTTGATTAGCCAGATCCGGATGATCCTCCCGGGTATATCCCTCACCAATGCCGTCCTTCATCAGCCTGGAAAGAGAAGGCAAAATGTTAATTGGCGGGTTGAGGCCGTTGTTGGACAAATCCCTGGAAAGCACGATTTGCCCCTCCGTTATATACCCCGTCAAATCCGGGATGGGATGGGTTATGTCATCATTGGGCATGGTAAGAATTGGCAAAAATGTGATGGATCCTTTTTTGCCCTGAATCATTCCGGCTCTTTCATAAAGTGATGCCAGATCGGAATAGAGATAGCCCGGGTATCCCTTCCTGCTCGGGACTTCCTCCCGGGCTGAAGATATTTCCCTCAATCCCTCGCAATAATTTGTGATATCCGTCATGACGACCAATATGTGCATATCCTTTTCAAATGCCAGAAATTCGGCGGCTGTCAAGGCGCACCTCGGCGCGCTCAGCCTTTCCGCAACAGGGTCGTCCGCATAATTCATGAACATGACCACATTGCCGATGGCGCCGCTCTCTTCAAATTTTTCTTTAAAGAAAATGCCGTCGTCCTTTGTGATTCCTATGGCCGCAAAACATATGGCAAATTTTTCTTTGCTGTCGACGGAGATTTGAGCTTGGTTTACAATCTGGGCCGCCAACTCCTTATGGGAGAGGCCGTTGCCGGAAAATACCGGCAGCTTCTGACCCCTTATCAAGGTCGTCAAAATATCGACGGTGCTTATGCCTGTATGTATATAGTCTTTGGGATACTTTCTCGCCACAGGATTGATTGGCCGGCCGTTTATGTTGTATTCCTTTTCGGAAAAAACGGGTCCGCCTCCGTCTATGGGTTCTCCGATGCCGTTGAAGGCTCTTCCGAGAATATTGGATGCAAGGCTTAAGACAAAAGGCTTCCCAGTAAATCTCACGGAACTATTCAGAGTGCTCATTCCTGTTGTCCCCTGAAAAACCTGTGCTGCCACCAGATTTTCTTCGATTTTAATCACTTTTCCTAGTCTTTTTTCCTTTCCGATCTTGATTTCCAGTATCTCACCGTATTTTGCCTCAGGTATCCCTTCCAAAAAGATCAAAGGACCTTCTGCTTTGGTGATTTTTAAATATTCTTTCTGCATGTCCTCACCCTGTGTATTTAGACTTCAATGCTTCATAATATATCTCAATTTCATGCCTTAAATCTTCAATCCCTGACAAATCGTCATTCGGGATGTCGTATTTCATCTTGATCACCCGATTGAATATCTCCGGATTCTTAACTTGTGAGATGGGGATGCCCAGCTTTACACATCCACTCAAAATTTCGTTGAAATCGACAATCAGCTTAAGCATGGCGTATTGCTTTTCCAAGGGAACGTAGGTGTCTTCCTTGTGGAAAGCGTTCTGCTGGAGAAAGCCAATTTTAAAAATCCTGGCAATTTCAAGAATCAGACGTTGAGAATCGGGAAGGACATCCTCCCCTACGAGCTGCACGATGTCCAAAAGCTTGCTCTCTTCCTGCAGCAGTTTCAACATCCCGTCTCTGAGGATCAGTACATCCTCGCCCACATTCTCTTCATACCACTCCTTAAGAATTTTGATATAACCGCTGTAGCTAACCAACCAGTTGATTGCCGGATAATGCCGCGCATAGGCGAGTTTCTTGTCGAGGGCCAGAAATGTGTTGACATATCTTTTCGTATTCTCCGTCACGGGCTCTGAAAAATCTCCTCCGGCCGGTGAAACCGCCCCGATAATCGTAACTGATCCATAAACGCCCTGCAGAACCTTTGCGTAGCCCGCCCTTTCGTAGAATTCCGCCAATCTCGACGCCAAATATGCGGGATAGCCTCCCTCTGCAGGCATTTCCTCAAGCCTGCCGCTGATTTCCCTGAGGGCCTCGGCCCATCTGGATGTCGAATCCGCCATGATGGCAACATGATATCCCATGTCCCTGTAGTACTCCGCCATGGTGACTCCCGTGTAAATGCTGGCCTCCCTTGCCGCCACAGGCATGTTGGATGTGTTCGCTATCAGAACGGTCCTTTCCATGATTGATTTCCCCGATTCCTGATCGATGATTTTGGGAAATTCCTGAAGGACATCCGTCATTTCATTGCCGCGTTCCCCGCAACCTATATATATGATGATATCGGCATCGGACCATTTCGCCAGCTGGTGCTGGGTCATGGTCTTTCCCGTTCCGAATCCTCCCGGTATGGCCGCGGTCCCCCCTTTTGCGATGGGGAAAAAAATGTCCAATATCCTTTGGCCGGTCACAAGGGGTTTCATCACTTTCAGTTTTTCTTCCACTGGCCTGGTTTTTCTGACCGGCCAGGATTGAACCATTTTAATTTTATGGTTGTTTCCGCTCTCATCCTCTATTTCAAGCAACACGTCCTCCACCTTGTAAATTCCGTTATCTTTTATGCCGGTTATCTTCCCTCCGACTCCAGGCGGCACCATGATTCTATGCATGATGCGGGATGTTTCCTGAATTTCTGCCAATAATTGCCCCTCCCGCACTTCGTCTCCCTCTTTCGCAAGAAACCGTACTTCCCAAGAATTATCCAAATCGACAATCGAAAAGAGCCCGATTCCTTCAGGTATAAAGTCTCCACTCGTTTGATGGATTTTCTCCAGTGGCCTGCCAATGCCGTCGAAAATATTGCCCATAAGGCCGGGCCCCAGTTTTATTGAAAGGGGTTCTTCAAGACCGATGATGGTCTTGTTTATTTCCAGTCCTTCCGTTTCCTCATACACCTGAAGGGTTCCGACATCTCCCTCGATTGAGATAACCTCACCGATGAGTTTCTTCTCTCCGACCAAAACCATTTCCCTCATCTGGAAAGATGCCATACCCACACCCTTTATGACAGGTCCATTTATGTATGTGATTCTGCCTTCATTCGTTTTCATCATGTTCACCTATTTCATCCTCGATAATTTTGTCGATTAATCCGCCGATATAGCCTCTAATCTCGGAAAGCCCGCCATCAATCGAATAATCATATTTGATTCTGTCATCTACGATGAGATAAAACCCTCCCATCATCTCCCTGGAAGTTTCAATCTTAAAAGAAGTGGATGGCAGCAAGGCAATATCCTCCGCCCTCAAAATCACCCTCGAAGTTTCCTCAGGAGAAATTTCGCGGGATGCTTTTTTAAAAGAATCTCTCAAGTAAGAATCGTAATCTTTGCTTGAAACAAATTTCTTTACTTCCTCATGCAAATAGGCATCGAATGCTTCGATGGCCTTCGTTTTGTTGGCCAAAAGATTTTTCCGCACCTCGGTTTTAGCCTTTGCAATCATCCTGCGGCTATCCTTTTCCGCCTTTTTCTTCATCAACTCGACGAACTGAGTTTTATTCTTAAGCGCCTTTTTTCCCATTTCCTTGGAAATCACCGCATACTTTCCTTCAAGCATGTCGAGTTCACCTTTTTTTTCCTGAACGCTTTTTCCCGCAATCATTTTCTTAAAAAGTTCCAACTTGCTGTTTATTTTAATAATACGATCACCGCCTTATCAAAGCTTGATTCCAATGGAATTCTTAATATATTTCATGATATAGTCCCTGTCCCTCAATCCCTCCGGTTCAGGGACATGAATCAAGAGCTTCTTTTTTTCGGTAAGTTTCTTCTCCATGACATATTTCCTATTTTTATCGAAAACATTTTCAGACAAAATCACAAGCCCCGTATCTTCATCTTTCAGAAGGGCGTTGACCGCCTCCTCCATTTCCTCTTTTGTTTTTACTATTTTCCCGTCGATTCCCGCAAACCTCATGGTCAGAAGGGTCTCCTTCTTGTCGCAAAGAACAAAGGATTTCATCAGATTCTTCCCAAAATCAAAATGGACACGATGAGGCCATAGATTGCGATGCCCTCCGCCAAACCGACGAAGATCAATGTCTTTCCAAGGATTTTGGGATTCTCGGAAACTGCGCCCAAAGCTGAAGATCCAACACTGCCGACAGCGTATCCCGCCCCAATGGTTGCAAGGCCGGTGGAAAGGGCGGCCGCTATGAATCCTAATCCAGACGAATCGGAAGCCGATGGAACAGATGCAGTGGCAATTGGCGCCGCCTGTGCCGTTCCGGAAAGAGCGGCTATGGTTCCAACTACTATGATGGCGCCAAATAAGGAAATGTTGGCCCCCAGAAAAATTTTCAATTTTTTATTGGCTTCTTTAATGCCTGGCTGGGTGCAATAATAAAAGCCCAAACCGATGGTCGACCCTATAACCAAGGTACACAGTAAAACAATAATTTTCATAATTTCCCTCCTAAATTTTTACCGGTGCAAAAAGAACGCCTTCACCCTCGTAATACTTGCTGAACAATTCGTAATAGAAAAGCCTGAGTCCCTGTATGAATACGACAAGCCCCTCCAAACTTAGAATCACGAGATTGCCTAATATAAACATCAAAACATTCCCGAACCGGCTCCCCATCATCTCCGCCATAGTGCGGAAGGCTATGAATAACCCTACATGGTTCAAAGCGAATGCACCCAACCTTATGAATGAAATGCTATTGCTCAACATGCCAAGGAATGTCTCAAGAATATTGAACCCCCCTTCAACATAATATTCCGCAGGAGGCTCATCATAGATTGGTCTTACCTTCATGATGATTTTGCTAAGCGGCTGCTTCAAAACCATAAGCGTCACCGAACTCATGATCAAAACTACGGCCAACCATGTCGGGATTTTGGGGTTCCCTGTCGCCATTCCGTAAGCCACAAGAACCAGAAGCAAAAACAGCATCAATCCGTTCACCCCGTTTCGCCCGAATACCCCTTCCGCCATTTCCCGTCTCCTGACTTTGTTCAAGATGCTATATACATAGCTAATTGTCAGCAAAACCAATCCTGCTACCACGGAAAGGAGCAAAATCGTATTGATATTGCTGATTGGCCTGAGATAAATTGGCAACGGGATGAATTTCGAAATGATATTTTCATACCCGAAAAACGAATCATAAATAATTCCGAAAAGAATAGTGCCCAGCCCGATCCTCCACAAAATGCTCCCATAGATTTCTTTGCCTTTTTTCACCATCCATAGACCGGCAAGAACAATGACTATGCCTTGTCCCAAATCCCCGAACATGGCTCCGAAAAGCAATATGTACACCAATCCGAAAAATGACGTAGGATCTATTTCATCATGGGAAGGGACTCCGTACATGGTTACCAGGGTTTCAAAAGGCTTGAAAAAAAAAGAATTCTTGAGAAATGTGGGAATTACTATTTTATTGGTCACTTCTTCACTCGCCTTGAAGGTGACGATGGTGCCATCGTAGTTGCTAAAAACCTTATTGTATTTTTCCTCGTTTCCTTCCGGCACCCATGCAGACAGATAGCTAAAGTTTTGAGTCGCAGCGATATTTGTCTTTATGCCGTTTATTCTTTCCGCCATCAGTAGCTTCGAATAAAGCCGGTCAATCTCAAGATCATATTTATTCATGTAATCGAGAGCCGTCGCCCGGAGTACTTTAAGTTCCTCATTGAACTTCTTCTTGTCTTCTTCAATTCTTCTTTCCATTTCCATCGGTACCGACAGGTATGTCTTGTCTATTTCCAGCTCCATGAAATCCGTGCTTCGCAAAATCCTTCCCATTTCCACATCAAGAGTCTTCGGAGAAACGATTATGTAAAGTTCTTTCTCCTCATAGGCTCCCAAATGAAGGACAATCGCAAAGATATGCTCGTAGTTTTGGGCAATTTTTTTTCGTTTTTCCTGTGTGATGAATCCAAATTTTACAGTGAAAAAGTTCAGGTTGACAAGTTTGCTGAAATCGATGTCAATATTTTTGACCTTTTCAAGGTATCCTAAAGAATTCAAGTATTCTATCTTTCCGGTCACTCTTTTTGTTTCTTCTGTCAGATTGACAAATTTGCAGTGGAGATCGTCAACCTTCTCCTTCAATAACTCGAAGTTGTGCTCACCCAACATGTACTCATTGGCTATTTTCGGCCTGTGGTTGAGTCCCTTCAACAAGGCATCCATTTTGCTGATATATTCGCCGACTTCATTGTTCTCTTTCAGGACGACAATGTCCTCAATATCGAGAATTTCATCCGCATTTTCCTCTGTCATGCCAATGCTGAAATCGCTTTCCTCAATCTCCGTCAAAGAATCGGTAAATTGGCAACTTTCTTCCAATATCAGATCTCTCAGCAATTCGTCGAGGTGTTCATTCTTGCATACAATATTCATCATACAAAGTTTTTTAACAGCCAATTTACTCTACCCTCCTCAGATTTCTCACCAAGAAATCTTCTATTCCTTCATACCCGTACCTGATTCCCTCGTAAATCGTTATTAAATCCCGCATTTCATATTCGATTTTCATTATATAGACAACAGGTATGACAATCGACATTCTCTCTTTGCCTGCGGCATACTCCGTGATATTGAATAAATGCCTCTCCATGGCCACTTCCATCAAATATTCTTCGCCATCAAACATAAACTTGTAATCACCCTCGGAAATCAACTTCTTGTATTTCTCAAGATCCATATAGCACAATGCTTTCAGCTTTTCAAAATTGTACCTTCTTCCATTGTTTAATGTAAAATTGAAAAGTTCCTCCGAAGCGATTCCAAAAAATTTTCTGCCCCTGTAAATCCATTGTATGTTCAAAAGGTCGACATTAATCCCATAAAGCCGGAGGATTTTTTCCCTATCTTCAGCCTCAAGTTTTAATATCGACTCATGCAGATCGCTAAAATACGTCCGATCGAGAACCATCTCCATATAGAAGAGCATTTTCGACGGCTCTTCATCCATGTAGCCTTCAAGCTGGCTGTAGTACTTAGTATCCCTCAGAGAGTCGATGAACTCTCTCATATCCGACGCCTTGCCGACCATAGCATAGTCGATGCTTGAATACACATTGGAGTACGCAATATGATGCTTCAATAGAGAGATATCCTCATTCCTTGAAAACGCCCTCAGATAGAGTTTGATATTTTCGACCTCATATCTCATCATGAGGGTCTTGAAAAAAGCTCTGTATGCATCGACATAGAAATAATACAATTTGTCGATACAGCCCAGCATATGCTTTTTAATTAGGTATCCGACATTCTCATCCTGTTCTTCTGCATCAATGAAAGCTGCGGATAAATATGTATGCTTCCTCAAATAATCGATAAACTCTTTTTCGCTCTCCATGTCGAGCAACGCAAGATAGTCCCTATCTGCAAGAAGTCTCCCCGCCATCGCCATGGATTTGGCATTTGCCGCCGCATGAATCCTAACCATACCCATCAAATCACCTGACTTATTTCAGATTTAGTTTCACAAAAGCCTTTTCCTTCAGCATTTCCTTGTTTTTTCCCAAAAGTGCATCAAAAGCTTCCGCCTTTTGCCTTCCCCGAGTTAGAATGTTTTCCTTCTCCGCCGTCGCGCGGTCCATGATTTCGTCATAAACCCTCTTGCCTTCCAGCACCCGCTCTTTATCCAAAACTTCCTCTTTTCCCTTTAGAACCCTTTTCAATTCCTTTTCCTTTTCTTCAAATTTAGATTCAATTTCAGTCAGCTGCTTCGACATCTTTTCATCAATGTCAATAATCTCCGCAAGAACCGATTCTATGGTGTCTTTTTTCAGAATGTCCACCCTCTTTTTTAAAATTGATCAATGCGCCATTATGAAATGCAAGCCGGACAAGGACCGACCCTCCTTAGCTCCTTTCCAATCTATTCTAGCTAACCATAATATAGATACCCATAACTAATAGTTGGTAACAAAAACTCCGACGAAAATAATGGGATACAAACATCCCGCCAGATGCCTGTATCCCATTATTTGCCTTAAATTCCTTCTCGAGTTTAGAACTTAAAAATACAAAAAACTAGCCGTAACTATTGTAATCAGTTATTTTCAGGCTAGTTTTCATTGATTTTATTTGTTGTGTACTATTTCCTTTTTGTATTTCCTTATTTCTTCTAGTCTTACAAATT
>JAENWJ010000024.1 GCA_016649995.1 Peptostreptococcaceae bacterium | reverse complement strand
ATTGACTAGGATTGCTGCTACCGGACTCTATGTTGGACAGCTGGGGGACAAGATAAGCAAAAATTCCATTTTTGGATATGCGCTTAAAAAAGGCAAGGAATATATAATAGATGATCCAAGAGTAAATCCGATATGCCAGTTTTGCGGCAGAAGGGATGAATGCAAGGAAGTTGCCGAAGTATGCTCGCCAATACGCCATGAGGGGAGCATAATAGGGGTAATAGGCCTCATAGCGTTTGAGGAAAGCCAAAAGGAAAGGCTTCTTAGAGATAAGAAGGATTTGCTTGTGTTCCTTGAAAGGATGGGGGATCTGATATCGGCAAAGCTTTCGGATGCTGAGAAAAACGAAAAAATTGAGCTGTTGGTAAAAGAACTACAGGTGATTATTGATTCGTTCGACAAGGGTGTTGTTTTTGTCAATAGAGCTGGAATCATTTTGCGTTCAAACGAAAAGGCAAAAAAAATATTGAGTAAAACCGGTTCCGGAGAGTGGGAGAAAGCACTCAAGGATTTCGTTGACTATGTGCTGGGGCTGAAAAGGAATTCAAATGAAAATAGTCCATTGCGCAATAGGGAATATGTATCTAAGAAGGACAACGGAAGAAATCGCCTTATCTTCGACGTAAACATTATGCGGACCGTCGGTGAGACGGTTGGATTTCTAATAAGCTTCAACAGCAAGGACGATGTCCTGAGCGTAGTAAATGATGTCACCGGAGCTGATCCGGATATTACCTTTGATGACATACTTGGGAACAGCGCCGTATTGAACATGACGAAGGAATATGCGGAGAAAGCGTCAAAAAGTACTTCCACAATACTGATACAGGGCGAAAGCGGCACAGGCAAAGAACTCTTCGCCCGTTCCATTCACTACAAGAGTGACAGAAGGCTGATGCCATTTGTTACAGTCAATTGCGCGGCGATACCTGAAAATTTGCTGGAAAGCGAGCTTTTCGGATACGAAGAAGGCTCTTTCACAGGAGCCGTGCGAGGAGGAAAGACAGGCAAATTTGAATTGGCAGACAAGGGCACAATATTCTTGGATGAAATTGGCGATATGCCTATACATCTACAGAAAAAGCTCCTCCGGGTTTTGCAGAACAACACTATCGAGAAAATTGGAGGAAAGCATTATTTTAAGGTCGATATACGTGTTATCGCGGCAACAAACAAGAACATTGAAAAGGTAGTAGAGGAAGGTGCTTTCAGGGAAGACCTGTTCTACCGTCTTAGCGTAATACCTCTGACAATACCTCCTTTGCGGGCGCGAAAAGACGACGTATCCATACTCGCGGATTTCTTTGTAAAAAAATACAGCGAAAAATTTCACAAGGAAATTAAGGAGATACAGCAGGATGTCATTATGGTTTTTAAATCCTATGACTGGCCTGGGAATGTGCGCGAGCTTGAAAATGCAGTGGAATATTCTGTAAACATGTGCAACGGGGAAAGCATATCATTAAAGGATATACCCAAGCGCATTTTGAAAAGTAGGGCTTCAAATAAGAGGCAGAATACAAATACGGAAGCTGTTGCAATAAGAAGGCTTGAAACCTTGGAACAATTCGAAATAGAAAGAGCCCTAAAGAAGCATGGGCACAATGAACGAGGCATAAAACTTTGCGTGAGCGATTTAGGCATCAGCAGGGCTACGCTTTACCGCAAAATAAAAAAATACGACATATAGTATCAAAATGAGATAATAGTATCAATATGAGATCATTATCACATATATTAGTCTCATATTGATACCATGCAACCGGAAAAGGCTTTAATCACAGTGTTTTAGCTTTGGCATGATAGTTGCTTGATAATAGGGAAACTACTATTATCACTATTATGGGGAGGCGTATAAATGGAACTAAATGAAATGATAATAAGGACACTTGAAAGAGAAGTCGTACCGGCAATGGGATGTACTGAGCCTGTTGCAGTATCGCTTGGATGCGCTAAAGCCAGAGAAGCTGCGGCAGGCAAGGGCAAGATTAAGTCTTTGGATGTAAAGGTCAGCGCAAATATATATAAGAACGGAATGGGTGTAGGCGTCCCTGGAACAAACGGTGAAGTTGGACTGCAGATTGCTGCGGCTCTTGGAGTTACCGGCGGTCATTCGGAAAAAGGATTGAATCTGCTTTCGGATATTGATGAAAAGGCGCTTGCAGAAGCCAAGAGAATGGTTGAGAGTGGAATGGTTCATATCGAAGAGTCCAATGTCAAAGATGGAGTATATGTGGATAGTATATTGACCTATGAAAAAGGCTTTGCTCGTTCGATAATAAAATCAAGACACGATAGATTCATAAAAGTGGAAACGGACGAGGGTGTCATATTTGAGGAAAGCACAGAACCTGGAGTGAAAAAGGATGCATTCGACAATGGAGCAATCTATGAAATGACAATCAAGGAATTGATTGAATTGATTGAATCAATGAGCTTCGAAGATCTTGCGTTTATGCTCGACGGAATAAAAATGAACAAGAAAATTTCATTCACGGCTATGGACAATGAAATAGGCATGGGAATAG
Source organism: Peptostreptococcaceae bacterium (assembly GCA_016649995.1). Classification (NCBI taxonomy): domain Bacteria; kingdom Bacillati; phylum Bacillota; class Clostridia; order Peptostreptococcales; family Peptostreptococcaceae; species Peptostreptococcaceae bacterium. The sequence goes on along the minus strand of JAENWJ010000024.1, from coordinate 20,724 downwards.
GATATAAATATAAAAAGAAACTCGAAAACGGAGAACTTTCTGACGATCTCTTAAATAGGGCTATGATATATACGGCATCCGGAACAGATGCCAGAATGTCAGGAATAAGCATGCCGGTAATGAGTAGCAGCGGAAGCGGAAACCATGGTTTAACAGCCACTCTTCCTCTTGCGGCTTATGCTTCGCTCAATGAGGTATCGGACGAGAAGCTTTGCAAGGCATTGGCAATCAGCCATATGATTACAAGCTACATAAAAAAATATACAGGACGTCTTTCGGCGCTTTGCGGATGTGGTGTTGCTGCGGGAACGGCTGTCAGCGGCGCGCTTGTATGGATAATGGGTGGAACCCAAGAGCAAATAGAGGGTGCAATAAGCAACATGATAGCGAGCATTTCGGGAATGGTATGCGACGGAGCAAAGCTTGGCTGTGCGCTCAAGCTTGTGACTGCATCATCAAGTGCAGTTTACTTTGCAAACATGTCAATGGATGGAATCATCGTTCCAGCATACAACGGACTTGTTGGCAAGAACGTAGAGGAATCCATCAAGAGCATGGGTAAGCTGGCAGCCGACGGAATGGTCATAACCGACAAGGTAATATTGAAGCGCATGGTTGAAATGGATCTGCAGCATGTACATGTATGCCTCTGATTGACAAAGGTTTGACCCTGCTTTAGAATAGTTATTGACAGCAAAAGAAAGAGCTTTGTCAATATGGAGGTATTTAATGGACGTTGAATCCAAAAGAAAAGAAGTGTTGTTCACTCGCGAGGAAATACAAAAAAGAGTGAAAGAAATGGGATTACAAATTCGTTCCGACTACGAAGGCAAGAAGCTTATTACAGTTTCGCTTTTGAAAGGAAGCTTTGTTTTTACCGCAGATTTGGTAAGGGAAATAGATTTGCCTATTAGGGTAGAATTCATGACAACCTCGAGCTATGGGCATGCGACGGTAAATTCAGGCAAAGTGAAAATAGTGCAGGACATTGAAGCCGATTTGTCCGATTACGATGTTCTAGTGGTGGATGACATAGCGGATTCGGGAGTGACTCTAGATTTCATAATGAAGCACTTGGCCGGAAAGAATCCCAAGAGCCTTGCATCCTGCGTGCTTCTTGATAAACCATCGAGAAGGGTGACGGAGATAGAGGCGGACTATGTGGGATTTACCATTCCTGACAAGTTTATAGTGGGGTACGGTTTAAACTACGGGCATTATTATAGGAATGTGCCTTATATATTCGCATTTGTAGACTAACTCAGGCAGATGACAATTACTAATTCCGGCGTTACAATATGAAAACCGTTCTGTCCACGTATAAATGATAGCATGCAGTTGGCAGTAGGCAGTAAATACAAAAACATAGGACAAAACTAAAGAAATGAAAAGCAGGCATCCGAATTATGTGAAATGGATGCCTGTAGTTTTTTCTTTTTATGCTTATTATCAAGGCGTATTCCTAATTTTGCGAGTTGAGCGTATATATATTTATTTTCTCAAACCGACGAGAATCATATAAGCTTACGGCGCTAAAAAAAACCGACGATGTGAGCATGTTATGCCATCCAACGTCGGTTTTTCATGAGTATAGCTTTAGATATTTTCCATTTGTTCTATTTGACTTACTAGTTTATTTGGGCCGAAGAGAACTTACTGCTTCAAGGCGTATCCGGAGTTTTGTGATGTGATCGTATATATTAACTTCTTTCAAACCGACGAGAATCATATAAGTTCAAGGCGCTAAAAAAACCCGTCGAGTTGAGCGTATATAAATATACGTAATCGAGCGGGTTTTTTTAAGCAACGATGAAATTGCTGATTCTCGTCGGTTTGCTAGCCTCGAAGATCGTCGAGGAGTCTAGTCTTGTCTATAGTCTTGGCGTCTTTCATTTTGATTACTCTTGCAGGTGTTCCGGCTACGACTGAATCGGCGGGAACATCCTTTGTTACGACTGCTCCGGCCGCAACGACTGCGCCCTTTCCTATGCGAACGCCTTCAAGCACGACAACGTTAGCACCAATGAGTACATCATCCTCTACTATTACAGGGGTTGCGCTCGGCGGCTCAAGAACACCGGCTATTACGGAGCCTGCACCAACATGCACATTCTTGCCTATGGTAGCCCTTGCTCCTAAAACGGCGTTCATGTCGATCATCGTTCCTTCTCCGACTTCGGAGCCTATGTTGATTACGGCTCCCATCATTATGACAGCGTTCTTGCCTATTTTTACTCTGTCTCTTATGACTGCTCCCGGCTCTATGCGTGCGTCTATGCCTTTAAGGTCCAGCATAGGGATTGCTGAGTTTCGTCGGTCGTTCTCTAGGTGATAGTAATCTATAAGTTCTGCGTGTCCATCAAGGAATTCCGCTATTGCGGCGTTTTCACCAACGAGCACCCAGAATTCGTCTGCACCGAAGACCTTGAAGTCATCGGTTGCAATTATTCCCTCAAGATTACCCTTTATATATACCTTGACAGGAGTGCTCTTCTTGGAATCCTTAATGAATTTTGCTATTTGATACGGATCGGTCATGTCGTAGTTTTCGTTCATATCCATCATCCTTTCAAGATTGAATTCATGTCATAAAGCCCTGGGCCTCTTACGGAAAGGAATTCCGCAGCCTTTACGGCTCCCTCGGCAAAAACATTTCGCGACGTTGCGCTGTGGCGAATTTCGATTATTTCATCGTTTCCGGCAAATATTACAGTGTGTTCCCCTACGATGGTTCCGCCTCTAACGGCATGAATTCCTATCTCGTCGGGTTTGCGCTTTGCATCTTTGCCATGCCTTCCATAAACGAATGATCCATCGGCGCTTTTTTCGCTTTCGATGCCTTGGGCTATCATAAATGCGGTTCCGCTTGGCGCATCCACTTTACGGTTGTGGTGTTTTTCGATTATTTCCACATCGAAATTGTCTCCAAGTACTGAGGTTGCCCTTTTTGCCAAATCTATAAGTAGATTGATTCCAAGGGACATGTTGCCGCTCCTGAATATTGCTACTTTTTCAGATGCAATGTTTATTGCTTTTGTCAATTCATCGTCTATTCCGGTGGTGCAGATGACGGCTGGTGTTTGTTTATCGACGCAGTATTTCAAAACATTTGGCACAACCGAAAAATGCGAAAAATCGATCACAACATCGGCTTTTTCGGTGGAAAGGTCCAAAGATTGGTATAATGGGAATTTGAAATCAGAAGGATCAGCGAAAGCGTCGACACCGCAGACCACTTGCATATTCTTATTTTTTTTTACAATTTCTGCAACCACGGCGCCCATCTTGCCGCCTGCTCCGTTAAGTAGTATTCTAATCATGGCATTCACCTACAGCAATCCGTAAAGACGCATTTGTTCCTTGAGATTTTCAAGGGGTCCTTCGGACATTTCGCAAAGCGGGAGCCTGAATCCGCCAACATCTTTACCCATAAGATTTAGAGCCGTCTTGATTGGAATCGGGTTTACTTCCTTGAAGAGCGCATCTATCAGAGCTTTCATTTTAAGCTGCAGCTCGCAGGCGCCTTTAAGGTCTCCTGCATGAAACTTCATTACCATGTCGTGTGTATCCTTTGGCGCTATGTTTGCTACAACCGAGATGACGCCGTCTCCTTTTACCGACAGAAGCGGAACAATCATGTCGTCGTTTCCGGAGTAAATGTAGAAGTCGTCCGGTACGAGTCTTGCTATTTCAACCACCTGGGCTATGTCTCCGCTAGCTTCCTTTACTCCTTGTATGTTCGGATGCTTTGCAAGTTCCGCAACAGTTTCAGGAAGTATGTTGACTCCGGTTCTGCCCGGAACATTGTAAACGATTATGGGAAGATTAACGGAATCTGCTATGACCGTATAATGCTTGATAATGCCCTTTTGCGTTCCCTTGTTATAGTATGGAGTTACAATCAAAAGTCCGTCTACTCCTACCGATTCGGCGAACTTGCTCATCTCTATTGCGTGCTTGGTATTATTGCTTCCTGTTCCGGCAATCACGGGGATTCGTCCGGCAACCTTTTCAACCGCAAAACGTATGGTTTCCATTTGTTCTTCTTTGTCCATTGTAGTGGCTTCGCCGGTGGTTCCGCAAATGATTATGGCATCGGTTGATTCCTCAATCTGCCAATCAATCATTTCGCCAAGCTTTTCGAAATTGATGCTTTCGTCTCCGTTGAAGGGAGTAACGATAGCAACTCCTGAACCTTTGAATAATGACATAATATCACCTTTCCTTTCAATGGTTTTCCTTTAGAGAGATTCAACCAACTTTTCAGCTATCTGTATGGTATTGGTTGCAGCGCCCTTGCGGATGTTGTCTGCTACAACCCAAAGATTAAGACCGTTTTTAATGCTGAAGTCCCTGCGTATTCTGCCCACATAGACAGGATCGGTTCCGGCTGCTATTGATGCAAGGGGATAGATGTTTTCCGAAACATTGTCCATAAGCACTATGCCGTCGGCGTCTTCCATGAGTTTTTTGATATCCTCCACCTCAAACGGCTTCTTGAGCTGCACGTTGATGGATTCACTGTGGCTGTAGAATACGGGTACCCTTACTGTGGTGGCGGTTATCTTTAGAGTGTCGTCTCCGATTATCTTTTTCGTTTCGTCAATCATTTTCATTTCTTCTTTTGTATACCCGTTTTCAAGGAAAACATCTATATGGGGAAGGCAGTTGTTTGCTATGGGATGGGGATATGCCTTGCACGTGTTGTTGCCCTTGAGGCCTTCTTCTAAATCTGCAACACCTTTTACTCCCGAGCCTGAAACGGCCTGGTATGTTGAGTATACGATTCTTTCGATTCCGTAAGCATCATAAAGAGGCTTTAGAGCGACAACCGCTTGAATAGTCGAGCAGTTGGGGTTTGCGATAATGCCCTTGTTCCATTCTATGTCTCCAGGATTAACCTCCGGAACAACAAGTGGAACCTCGGGATCCATTCTCCAAGCGCTGCTGTTATCTACAACGGTTACGCCTTTCGATGCAGCTATTGGAGCGAAGCGCTTGCTTGTTTCTCCTCCTGCCGAAAAAAGTGCTATGTCGATTTCTCTGTCAAACGAATTCTCGGTCAGCTCTTCGACCTTGTACGTTTTTCCTTTGCAAGTAAGTTCTTTGCCTGCCGATCTTGCCGATGCGAAGAGATAGAGGTTTTCATAAGGAAAATCCCTGTCCTCGAGAACTTTAAGAAATGTTCTTCCTACCATGCCGGTTGCTCCGACTACTGCGATGTTTACTTTTTTCATTTTAGTATCCTCCTATGTGTTAATAATAATATAACCAGGAACAAAAAAACAGCCAAAGCAAAAGTACTTTGACTGATTCGTATCAAAATATCTCTTGCCCTCTGTAAGTTAGCGCTTGGCTGCAAGGGTGGGCACCTATGCAACAAAAGTACCATGTCTCTTAAACAAGATACCAGGCAATTGTCCTGGGGAGAACCATTGTCTTCGGCGAATGCACCTTTCACATGGATTGAGACACCCCAATCTAATCCATGATACTTATTGAAATTCGCTCCTCTAAATTACAACCTAAAGAATGACTATTGAATTGTCTCTATTTAATCTATATTCTATACTTTGAAGCCATATTTGTCAACAGAACTGACAATAGGCGAGTATGCATTTCCTTTATGGGATAATTATACTATAATAATAGAGACATTAACGAAGGAGAATAGTATTATGAAAATAAAAAATGACTATAAAGATTTGCTGCTTAGAATAAGAGGAGACCTGCACAAGATTCCCGAAATGGGTTTCAAGGAATTCAAGACAAGCGATTATATAGAAAGCCGCTTAAAAAAGCTTTCTCCGGACCGGTTGGAAAGGGTTGCTAAAACCGGTTGGATAGCTTTTTTTAAGGGTAATGGAGACGGAAGGACATTGGCCTTTAGGTCAGACATGGATGGTTTGCCGGTAGAGGAGTGCAAAGGGCATAAAACGAGGTCAGAACATCCTGGGATGATGCATGCCTGCGGTCATGACGGACATATGGCAATACTGCTTACTTTTGCAGAGTTCATATCTTTAAACCGTGGAAAAATCAAGGACAATCTTGTGCTTGTATTCCAGCCGGCTGAAGAGGGACCCGGCGGAGCGGAAATTATTGCAGACTCAAAGGTCTTTAGGGATATGAAAATAGATGAAATATATGGACTTCACCTCTTTCCGTTTCTTGACGAGGGAAAGATAGCGCTTAAGGATGGACCACTTATGGCCCAATCGGGAGAGATAGATGTTTTTGTGCGTGGTAAAAGCGCCCATGGCGCGCAACCCCAGGAAGGCATAGACGCAGTGGTTGCGTCAACGGCGTTTATATCGGAAGTACAGAAAATCATAAGCAGATTCATTAAACCAATCGAACCGGCAGTCATCACCTTCGGAAAGATTTGGGGTGGAGAAATTCGCAATATAGTAGCGGGTGAAATGTACCTTGAGGGGACGATAAGGACATTCAGCGAAGAGGTATATGTTTCCATAAAAAAACGGATAGACGACATAGCTGATGGAATAGAGACTATATATGGATGCAAGATTGAAATCGTATTTAGGGACATGTATCCACCGGTTGTAAACGACAAAAAAGTAGTGGAAAGATTCAGGAATGCTTACGATGGAGAAGTTGTAGACATAGAGCCCCAGATGCTGGCAGAGGATTTTTCATACTACCAGAAGAAAGTTCCCGGTCTGTTTTTGTTCCTTGGAACAAGGAATGAAGAAAAGGGCTATATTAGCCCGCTCCACAGTGAGACATTTGATTTCGATGAATCGGTGCTTGTTAAGGGAGTCAAGGCCTACGCATCGGTGATAGAGTGATGAAGGAGATGAATAGATGAAACGTTTGAGCATTTCTAATGTCAATCTTTTGTATCTCTTCATGGCGCTTTTGCTGATAATATTAGGTTCGTTCGTACAGTCAATAGATGCCGAATCCGGTTTGATAGCAACCGAATTCATACTTGTGCTTTTGCCGGCAGCCTTGTTTGCCATTTGGACACGAGGAGGTATGAAAAAAATATTCAGATTGAACCGACTGTCTCTAAGCGAGGGGATTCTTATAGTATCAATCATATTCCTTTTTTATCCCATTTCGATTACGGGAAATATGATTGTAATTAATCTTCTTGATTCGATAGGCTGGTATAGGCCGATACCGTTTCCATCAGCGAGCAATGTAAATGAATATGCACTGCTCCTCTTTGCTGTTGCTATAAGTGCGGGCATTTGCGAGGAGTTTTTTTTCAGAGGGGTCGTAATGAGAGCCTATGAAAGATACGGACCTAAAAAGGCAATCTTTTGGACGGCTGTTTTGTTCGGGTTTTTTCACTTCAATATTCAAAATCTTTTGGGGCCAATCATGCTTGGAATATTGTTTGGTTATTTTGTTTATGTGACAGATTCGATTTATGCAGGGGTTTTGGCTCATGCCACCCACAATGCATTGTCGGTGACGATAGGATTTTTAAGCGTAATGAACAATAATGAAAGTCCGGGTGCGGGGGCCGCAGCGGAAGGTAGCGTGCTGATAGCTAATGTGGCGACAATAGCTATCGTTATTCTATGCGCATTCGTGGCGGGGGGATTGATAAGGAGACTCAAAAGACGTTCGGTTGAAAAGCTCCGGATGAATAATGATGTAAGACTGGAAGAAGCACATGCGGAAGGTGATTCGACGGCAATGGAGCCGGTTCCATGGTGGGGGTACATTCCCATTTCGATAGTAGGAGTCGTGTATGTTTTGTTTGAAATGGTTTCACGGAGGTAAATATGGATTCATATACGTATTTTGCAAAGTATTATGATTTGCTGATGGAAAGAACCGACTACGATCTTTGGACGGATTATATTGAAGCTATTTTTAGGAAAAGAAAATTCAAGCCGGAAACGGTTCTTGAGTTGGCATGCGGAACCGGGAACATTGCCATTCGGCTTTCCGAGAGGGGATATTCGTGCACAGGGATTGACATATCAGAGTCAATGCTTACTATCGCAGGAGAAAAGGCATCCGCAAAAGGCCTTTACATTCCGTTTTTGCTTCAGGATATGGGCAATCTCGATTACAATAAGAAATCGGATGTGGTGCTTTGCCTTTGCGATGGAATCAACTACATGACCGAGAAGGAAGATGTAATGGACCTGTTCGGAAATGTGGCTGGAATTATCAAGCCCGGTGGTTTATTCATATTCGACATAAGCTCTGAATACAAGCTTTCCACAATTTTGGGTAATAATCTTTATGCAGAAAATAAACCCGAGGTCTCCTATATATGGGAAAACTATTACAATGAACGGAAAAAACTTGTAGAGATGGTTCTGACTTTCTTCGGAAAAGAAGGGGAATTCTATAGCAAACATGAGGAATTTCACCTGCAAAGGGCATACGGCATGGATGAATTGAAGGAGATGCTTTTAAGAGAAGGTTTCGGTAAAATAGAAATCTATGAGACGCTTACATTTGATGGGCCGGTTAGGGAAAGCGAACGAATAACATTTGTCTGCGAATTGTAACGGAAGGAGAAACACATGGAAAGCAAATTAATAAGAGGCACGGCAGAGGCCGGCCAATTCAGGTTTTTCATAGGGGAGACTACTGAGCTGGTCGAAAAGGCCAGAAAAGTACATGGAACCACGGCTGTTTCTTCGGCGGCGCTCGGACGGCTTATTACGGCATCGTCTATGATGGGATGGATGATGAAAGGAAAGAAAGACAAGCTTACGCTTCAAATAAAAGGGGATGGCGTTATTTCCCATATCGTTTCGGTTTCGGATTCCAATGGAACAACCAAGGGCTATGTCTCGAATCCGAATGCCCCATTTAAGCTTAATGAAAACGAAAAGCTGGATGTGGGCGGTTCAATTGGAAGCGGTCAGTTGATTGTTATTCAAGATTTTGGGTTAAAGGAACCGTATATCGGGCGCCTGGATTTGGTTTCAGGTGAGATAGCCGAGGACCTTGCGGCATACTTTATGTATTCAAAACAGGAGCCTTCTGCTGTATCACTTGGGGTTTTCGTAGAAAGGGACCACATAGTAGGAGCGGCTGGAGGGTTTATAATTCAGCCAATGCCAGGTTGCAATCCTTTCCTACTAGACATATTGGAGGACCACATTAAAAGGCTCGATTCCGTAACCGACATTGTAAAGGCGGCAAGCGGAGACGTAAAAAAGATGGCTGAGATAATACTTAAGCCTTTCCAATTTAAAATTCTTGAAGAGAAGGAAGTGGCATATGCCTGTGATTGTAGCAGAAAAAAAGTGGAGAAGGCGGTAATCAGTTTGGGCAAAAGTGAAATAATCAAGATGATAGAGGAAGACGGACAGGCGGAAGTAAATTGCCATTTCTGCAATACCAAATACGTAATAGACAGCGCACGGCTGAAAAAATTGCTTGACGAGGCAACATCATCTTGACGGATAAGCGAGGATTTTGTAGAATAGGGATTGAATTTCATAGAGGATAAATTTAGGGGAAGAGGCTAAGTACTGTTGACATAACTCTATGAATATTTATATATATCTCTTTATCAAACATTGGAAGATGATTAAGGAGTTGTTGGAAAATGATACTGGCGAATAAAGTTAGATTATCTCCAACTGAAGAGCAAGAACAGAAGTTGTGGCAATCAGCTGGTACTGCTAGGTTCATATATAATTGGACATTAAATCGACAGGAAGAAAATCATGAAAATGAAGGCAAGTTCATCTCTGATAATGATTTAAGAAAAGAATTGACAATATTAAAGAAAACCGAACTTACTTGGCTTAGTGAAGTATCTAACAATATAGCAAAACAAGCGGTTAAAGATGGTTGTGGAGCTTATATTAAGTTCTTTAAAGGATTATCAGATAAACCTCGATTCAAGAGTCGAAGAAGATCCAAGCCTTCTTTCTATAATGACACTTCAAAGCTTAAAATTAAAGAAAGTTCTGTGCTAATCGAAAAAGAATTACCTGTTGTTGAATTGACGGGTGAGAGTATTGGTATTGATGTTGGAATCAAAGATTTAGCAATATGCTCAAATGGAATGACATTCAAAAATATAAACAAAACAGTAGCAGTTAAACAACTTGAAAAAAGGTTGCGTAGATTACAACGCAGGGTATCAGGCAAATACCAAAAAAACAAAGAAGGGAGTAAGTTCGTCAAAACAAGTAATATTGTAAAACTTGAAAAGCAGATTAGATTACTTCATAGAAGATTAACAAACATAAGAAGTAATTATAATCACCAAACAACGAATCAGATAGTGAAAACCAAGCCATCAAGGGTTGTTATGGAAACGCTTAACATCAAGAGAATGATGAAGAACAAGCATTTATCAAAAGCAATAGCAAAACAAGGATTGTCTGAATTTAAAAGGCAAATGAAGTATAAATGTGAGTTCAATGGAATCGAGTTTGTAGAAGCTGACAAATGGTTTCCATCATCAAAGACTTGTAGTGAGTGTGGACATGTAAAAGAAAAACTTTCACTGTCTGAAAGGACATATATCTGTGAGGAATGTGGTTGTGTTATAGACAGAGATTATAACGCAAGCATCAATTTATCAAGATATGAATTAGTAAGCTAATCACTTAAAAGATGCTACTAATATGTACCATGCGTTGTATGGGAATTTAAGCCCTCGGAGTGTTAGATCAAACGAAAGTAGCTCATTCTTCGGAATAGCCAAATCGAACACGTTGAACAGGGAATTAAACAAACTTATAGAGTTTTATAATGTTTTGGCAACGGTTTTTATGGATATATATTACCGTTTAATTTTTATGGCGATTGTTGGAGCTATTATAGGATGGTCTACTAATGTCACGGCCATTAAGATGATTTTTAGGCCCATTAAGCCAATAAGGATTCCTATTTTGGGATTTACCTTACAGGGACTGATACCAAAGAGAAGAGGCGAAATAGCAAAAAACATTGCTGATACAGTCGAGAAGGAACTTGTTTCTCTTGAAGAGATTATAGATGAATTGGTTAACGACGATAGCAAGGAACAGATTTTCGCTTTAATCAAAAACAAGCTGAAGAATGTTGCTGATGAAAGATTTCCTTCTTTCATACCGTTTACATTTAAAATCATGATTTTGGATCATATAAACAAGATTATAGATGAAGAGAGCGAAGGCGCAATCAATGAAATGACTGAAATGCTTGTGCATAAGGCGATTGAAAAGGTTAGCATATCGGATATGATAGAAGAAAAAATAAACATGGCCGATTATAATAAGATAGAGGAAATTATTTTGACAATAGCAAAGAAGGAATTAAAGCATATTGAGCTTCTAGGCGGGGTTATAGGACTGTTGATAGGCTTGGCGCAGGGATTGATAGTGATTCTTGTATAGAATATAGACAATTTAATTGTAACGTAGAAAAATCGTGATAAGCCACTATTAGTAATGGCTTTCACGATTTCTTTTTTTGAGTTTAAATAATTAACGAAATGGGGATGGGGGCTATATCGTTGATCCAGTCCATAAAAGCTATAAATAGATTTCAATTGTGCCCATATATGTCCACAATAAGGGGTAAAATAAAAATGAATAATGATAATTGTCAAAATTTAAAAATAAATGGTAATGGTGATATAATAAAATATGGAATAGTTTACATTTATGGAGGGACATATGGCTTATTATGGACATTCTGGGGAAAATCTCGATAAAAGCGATTGGCAAACATTAAAGGATCATTTGGTTAATGTTTCGGAAATGGCGGGAAAATTTGCAGAAGGTTTTGGTGCGAAAGAAATGGCGGAAATGGCTGGTATTTTACACGATATCGGCAAGTATTCTAACGCATTTCAATCGAGACTTGAGGGTTCGGGAATAAGAGTCAATCATTCAACAGCGGGAGCAAAAGAGGCTTTTGCTATGTGCGGTAAATTGTGGGGAACGTCATTGGCGTATGCGATATCGGGGCACCATGGTGGTATTCCAAATGGCGGCAAAGTTTCTCCTTCTGATTTACACGGAAGATTGCAATCTGAAGTCAAAGATTACTCGGCATATAAATCAGAGATTTTCAGTTTGTTGAATGATGATTGGAACAAACCGAGAATGGAAATTGAAAATAAAATTGTTGCCTTTCAAATGGCGAATCTTGTTAGGATGGTTTATTCATGCTTGGTAGATGCGGATTTCTTAGATACTGAAAGCGTGCTTGATGAGAAAAGGTCACATATGCGAAAGTGCAGCGAGTCTATAGAGGAACTCTTCCATAGATTTGAAAAACATATGGATATACTGCAAAATAATGCTTCGAGTACTTCGATTAATAGCCAGCGCAGGCATATTTACGATTGTTGTTATAAAAAAGGTTTAAACGACAGAGGATTATTCAGCTTAACTGTGCCTACGGGGGGAGGAAAGACATTATCTTCCATGGCTTTTGCTTTACGGCACGCGAAGAAACATGGCTTAAAACGAATTATTTATGTAATTCCTTTTACGAGCATAATTGAACAGAACGCAGATGTTTTTAGGAAAATTTTCGGTGATGAGAATGTATTGGAACATCATAGTTCTTATCAGTTCGAAAATTTTGCAAATGCAAATGAAAACTCAATTGATGATTTACAGAGAAGTTTACGTTTGGCGACAGAGAATTGGGAGTCCCCTGTTGTTGTTACTACAAATGTGCAGTTTTTTGAATCGTTATTTTCAAATAAACCTTCAAAATGCAGAAAGTTACATAATATTGCTAATAGTGTGATTATATTGGATGAAGCACAAATGCTTCCATTTGAGTACTTGAAACCGGCTGTTTCAATGCTTGGGGATTTTGTGATGAATTATCATTCTTCTGTTGTTTTATGTACAGCTACTCAACCATCTCTAAACCCTTTTTTTTCGGATAGGCTTAATATTTCTGAAATCATTGATAATCAGGAAGAATTGACCAAAGATTTCAAAAGGGTTTCTGTTTATTATATCGATATGTTTTCAAATGAAAAACTAAAAGAACGAATATTGAGCGAGCATCAAGTGCTTTGCATAGTAAATACTAGAAGACATGCGGCGGCGCTTTATAGGTTGATGGAAGGAGAAAGGGGAGTAATACATTTAAGCGCAAGGATGTGCCCTGCGCATCGAAGAGAAGCGTTAAAAAGAATAAAAACACTATTGAGTGAAAATGCTGAATGTCGCGTGGTTTCGACGCAACTCGTTGAAGCGGGAGTGGATATTGATTTTCCTGTCGTTTATCGAGCATCCGCAGGTCTTGATTCAATTGCGCAGGCGGCAGGCAGATGTAATAGGGAAGGAAAACTCAAAGAAGGAAAAGTATTTGTTTTTGAACCGGAAAAAATGGGGATGCCTGGTGGTTGGTTATCAAGTACAGCGGCTAGGGGCAGGGAAATTATCCGAAGCTTAAAGGCAAATGAAGATGTGCTTGATTCAGGCCCAATACAAAGATATTTTAAACTTTTGTATTGGGAGGACGAGAAGCTTTTGGATAAAAAAAGAATAATGGAGAGGAGCCGACTAGGAGATAAGGATTTCATATATCCCTTTTCCGATATTGCAAAGGATTTTAAACTGATAGAAAACGATATGGTTTCTGTGATTGTTCCTTACGGTTTGAAATCTGATGATTTAAAACACCATAAACTCGAATCAATTTTTAATAAATTAAGGTTTTCAAAATATAAGAAGGGAGTGATTAATGAGTTGCAGCCGTATACCGTACAAGTCTATCGCCATGAATTTAAGAAATTGATTGAGGCGGGAGCATTGGAACAACCGGTTGACGGAATCTATCTGTTGGTAAGAGGCAACCTGTATAAACCGGATATGGGTTTGGAAATCCCAGATGTTGCGTATAGACAGGACGAAGAATTAGTATTTTAGGGGGTGAACGAATGGAGTACGGGATCAGAATTAGAGTTTGGGGAGATTGGGCATGTTTCACAAGACCTGAAATGAAAGTTGAAAGAGTCAGCTACGATGTAATGACACCCTCTGCGGCAAGGGGTATATTAGAGGCAATTCATTGGAAGCCTGCAATTAGTTGGGTTATTGACGCTATTTATGTAGAGAAACCTGTTCGTTTTGAAAATATAAGACGGAATGAGGTTGAAAGCAAGGTTTCTGCATCTAAAGTAAAAAGCGTGATGAACGGTAACGAAGCAAAAAATTTCTTTATTGATATCAACAAAGAGCGTCAACAGAGAGCATCTATGATTTTGAGAGATGTATCATATATTATTGAAGCACATTTCGAAATGACCGATAAGGCTGGAGAAGATGATAATGAAGGAAAGCATCGTGATATTTTTAGAAGAAGGGCGATAGGTGGGAAATGCTTCCATAGACCATATCTTGGCTGCAGGGAGTTCCCGGCAATGTTTGAGTGGGTTGAAGAGAAAAGTGAGATAAAAACAATCAATGAAAGTGGAGATTTGGGATGGATGCTTTTTGACATCGATTTCAAAAATGATATGACGCCAGGGTTCTGCAGGCTTGTTATGAAAGAGGGACGCATAGAAATTCCTTCTAGAAAGGAAGTGTTCTCATGATATTAAAGGCGTTGGCGGACTACTATGATGTGTTGCTTAGTGATGAAAATATAGATATGCCAAAACCGGGTTTCTCAAGCGCAAAGGTTTCCTGCGCTGCTATTATCTCAAGAAATGGTGAATTGGTTGACATAAATGATCTTCGAATAACGAGTGAAAAAGGAAAACTTGTTTCTAGGGACATAAATGTGCCTGCACAAGGGAAAAAGACATGTAATATATGTTCAAATTTCATGAGTGATAATGCTACCTATGTGTTCGGACTTGATATAAAAGGAAAGCCTGAGCGGACACAGCTTGCTGCAGAGGAATTCAAGAGATACAATCTCGAAATATTGGACAATCCGAAAGACGATGCATTGAAACCGTTTTTAGAGTTTTTATCAACGTTCGATATAAGTGGAGAAAACGAATCAAAAATAATTGCACAAAATAGAGAAATACTAGAAGAAGGAGGTAATATTGTTTTCAGGATGGATGGCGAACATAAGTATATTCATCAGCTTGAATCTGTTAAGCAAGCTTGGAATGTGTACATGGAGAGGCTACTAGATTCTGCTGAGCAAGGTCAATGTCTTGTTAGCGGGGAAAAGGGTCCCATTGCAAAACTTCACCCTAGTATCAAGGGAATTGTCGGGGGGCAAGCAACCGGGACATCCTTGGTTTCATTCAACAAAAGATCGTTTGAGTCCTATGGAAAAACCGAAAAGCAGGGGTTTAATGCACCCGTGAGTAATCGAGTTGCTGCTGCGTATACTTCGGCGTTGAACTTTATGACAAGGTCAAGAAACAATCATTTGCGTATTGGTGATGCAACTACTGTATTTTGGGCTGAAAAGTCACATTCAGGAATCGAAGAAAGTGTTTTTGCTGAATTGATTAATCCATCCAATGATGAAAGCAACAAAAAAGAAGGGAAGCAAGTCGATTCCAATGCTCAAAATACAGTAGCAAAGCTTCTTGATAGGGCAAGAAAGGGGCTCCCGATTCTTGAAAAAGCGAATGAAGCTATTAATCCCGAAAGCAAATTCTACATACTAGGCCTTGCGCCTAATGCCTCTCGCGTTTCAATTCGGTTTTGGCATGTAGATAAGTTCGGAACCTTGCTTGAGAATCTCTTAATGCATCAACTTGATATGACAATTGACCGCAAGGATGAAAACAATGTTATTTCAACATGGAAAGTTTTAAAGGAAATAAGTGTTCATAAGGACCTTAAGAATCTTTCGCCATTAATGGCCGGAAAATTGACGGAGGCGATAATTCGCGGAACGCAGTATCCTCAAAGCCTTTATACTGCAGTAATCACAAGAATTAGAGCGGATAATGATGTTAACTACATAAGAGCCGGTTTGATTAAAGCCTGCTTAAAGAGAAAAATGCGTGTATATGATAATAGAAAGGAAGGTGATTTCACCGTGGCTTTGAATCATGACAATAAAAACACAGGATATCTATTAGGTAGATTGTTTGCCGTAATGGAGAAAGCACAGAAAGATGCGCTTGGGGAGAAAATCAACTCGACAATTAAGGATAGATACTTTAGTTCAGCAACTGCAACACCAGGGGCGGTTTTTCCCACATTAGTTAAACTTGCCCAGTATCATATTGAAAAATCTGATTATGGCTATGCTAGGGATAGGGAAATTCAGCAGATTATGCAATCGATAGACAGCTTCCCGGCGCATTTGAATTTAGATGATCAAGGTCAATTTATATTGGGATACTATCATCAAAAGCAATCTTTCTATACAAAAAAAACAGAAGATAAACAAGGAGGAAAATAATGGAAAACAAGATTATTGACAGAAGGTATGAATTTATACTGTATTATGATGTTCAAAATGGGAATCCGAACGGAGATCCGGATGCAGGTAATATGCCTAGAATCGATCCTGAAACTAGCAAAGGCATAGTCACGGATGTTTGCATTAAGCGTAAGGTCAGAAATTATGTTGAATTGGCAAAAAAAAATGAAACAGGATTTAGGATTTATGTTACTGAGGGAGCCGTGTTAAACGAAAAAAACAAGGAGGCCTACATAGTAAACAAATTGAAGCCTGTTTCGAAAAAACTTCCAAAGGAAATTGAGAATTCTATGAAGGTTACTCAATTTATGACAGACAATTTTTATGATATTAGGACATTTGGGGCTGTCATGACAACTGAAATTAATTGTGGACAGGTGAGAGGTCCTGTGCAATTTGGCTTTTCAAGAAGCATTGATCCGATAGTTCAACAGGATATTACAATTACTCGCATGGCTGTTACGAATGAAAAAGATAGGGATAAAGAAAGAACCATGGGAAGAAAACATATAGTGCCCTATGCTCTTTATCGAATGGAAGGATATGTATCTGCTGCGTTTGCTCAAAAGACTGGATTTGGAGAAGCTGATTTGGAACTTCTCTGGGAATCTCTAGAGAATATGTTTGAGCATGATCATTCTGCGGCAAGGGGCAATATGGCAACGAGAAAATTAATTGTTTTTAAGCATGAGAGTGAATTGGGGAATGCTCATGCGCACAAATTATTTGAATTGGTGAAAGCTGAAAACCGTAAGGATGGAATGCCAGCTAGAGCATTTGAAGATTACGAAATAGCTATAGATAAAACAGGAGTTCCCGCCGGTGTTGAGCTTATCGAAAGAATGTAATTGCCTTGGACAAGTATGATGAAAAGATTTACTTGCCTTTGTCAGGCATCCAACATTTTGTATTTTGTAAGCGTCAATGGGCGTTGATTCATATAGAAAGACAATGGAAAGAGAATATGCTAACGGTTGAAGGCAAGAATCTTCATGAAAGGGCAGATGATCCATATGAAAAAGAAAAAAGAAGTGATTTGATTGTTTCAAGGGCAATGCCTTTGATTTCGAAAAAACTAGGTATTCAGGGAGTTGCTGATATTGTTGAATTCGAAAAAACTATAGATGGAAAAGGAATAAGAATTAGAGATTATGATGGCTTTTGGCTACCTCATCCAGTTGAATATAAACGAGGAATACCAAAATCTGATCAGTCTGACGAAGCCCAACTATGTTTGCAGGTTTTATGTCTTGAAGAAATGATGGGCGCAAATATTGATAAAGCATATTTATACTATCACCAGAAACGGAGACGGACAAGAATCAAGATGGAATCTGAATTACGGGAATGGACAGTTTCAATGGCTAAAGAGATGCATGAGCTATTTGAAAAAGGGCTTACGCCACCTGCTGAAAAAAATAAAAAATGTGGCAATTGTTCTATGAAAGAGTTATGCTTTCCTCGCTTGACAAAGAAAGCGAGACCAGTTTCAAATTATATTAATGAAATGATGAAAGAAGGTGAATAATGAGGAAACTTTTGAATACGCTTTATATTACCAATCCGGATGTATACCTTTCAAGAGAAGGAGAACAAGTCGTTGTAAAAAATGAAGGGAAAAAGTCGATTGCTGTACCTATTCACAATCTTGAGGGTATTATAAGTTTCGGTTATTGTGGAGCTAGTCCAGCGTTGATGGGATTATGTGCGGAAAAAGGCGTTTCAGTAACATTTCTAACAGAATATGGTAAATATTTAGCTTCAGTACAAGGACCATTTAGTGGGAATATACTTTTAAGGAAAGAACAATTCAGAATCGCTGAGGATTCTGAAAGGCGATTAGGAGTAAGTGTGAATTTTATTGTTGCGAAAATAATGAATTCACGTACTGTATTGAAGAGAGCAATTAGAGATTACGAAGAAATTGCAGGGAAACAACAAATAAGTTTTGTTGTAGAGAGACTTGGAAGGCAAGCAGAAAATGCTAGACATGCCTTAAATGAAGATGAGCTGAGAGGAATTGAGGGTGATGCGGCAAAAATGTATTTTGGGGTTTTTGATAATCTGATACTTCACGAAAAGGAGTCGTTTTTCTTTCATGGAAGGAGCCGCCGACCGCCTTTAGACAATATGAACGCTTTGCTTTCATTTACATATGTGTTATTGGCTCATGAAGTGAAATCTGCGATAGAAGCAGTAGGACTTGATCCAGCAGCAGGATTTTTCCATAAAGATAGACCAGGTCGTAATGGGTTGGCATTGGATATGATGGAAGAATTAAGAGCGTATTTAGCAGACCGATTTGTACTTTCATTAGTTAATAGAAGACAGGTTTCAGCCAAAGACTTTGTAGTAAAAGAAAATAGGGCAATTTTAATGGATGATGATATGAGGAAAAAACTATTGACAGAATGGCAGAAGCGTAAAAGGATTGATATAAAGCATCCGTATACAAAAGAAAAAATTTCGCTTGGATTGTTGCCATATATTCAAGCACAATTGATGGCAAGATTTATAAGGGGAGATATTGACGGGTATCCGCCGTTTTTATGGAGATGAATAATGCTGATTTTAGTAACATATGATGTTAATACCACTTCTAAAAATGGTGGAAAGCGTTTGAGACATGTAGCAAAATGTTGTGAGAATTATGGACAGAGAGTTCAGAACTCAGTGTTTGAATGTTTAGTTGACCCGGCACAATTTACGGAAATGAAAAATCAATTAGTTTCTATAATTGATGAAAAAGTGGATAGCCTAAGGTTCTATTATCTGGGGGCTAATTGGAAGAATCGAGTGGAACATATTGGCGCGAAGGAAAGCTATGATCCTGAAGGGGTTCTTATCATATGATGCGAACCTTAAGCTACCATTTGTTTTATTATTATGGAAGCATTGGAAAACAAGAGTTAATTAAATCATAAGTCAAAAAAAATAACGCTTCGCGGAAATACTACATTTAATCAAGTAGTATCAAGTATTGTATTGCTATACTGTCGCACCCCTCGCGGGTGCGTGGATTGAAACCCTGGATACAAAGAAAGAGAGCGAGGTAATTCCTGTCGCACCCCTCGCGGGTGCGTGGATTGAAACAATGGAGTTTGGTGTAAAGCCTGCTCAAAATCGTGTCGCACCCCTCGCGGGTGCGTGGATTGAAACAATCACGAAGAAAAAGAAATTACTTTAGATGAAGGTCGCACCCCTCGCGGGTGCGTGGATTGAAACTTTCTTTTAGGACTTGCAAAGAAAGCTATTAAAAGTCGCACCCCTCGCGGGTGCGTGGATTGAAACTCGTTAAACGCTAATAAATCGATATTAATATTAGGTCGCACCCCTCGCGGGTGCGTGGATTGAAACTATTCAGAGCTTGCAGGACAAGAAACACTTGATAGTCGCACCCCTCGCGGGTGCGTGGATTGAAACCAATCAGTAATAGACATCAAGGGTACAAGTGTATGTCGCACCCCTCGCGGGTGCGTGGATTGAAACATATAAAGGTAATGTTGATTCTGATTTTAATGAGGGTCGCACCCCTCGCGGGTGCGTGGATTGAAACTCACATGGACAGCGAGAGTTGCAGCGGGAAAATGGTCGCACCCCTCGCGGGTGCGTGGATTGAAACCTAAGATGGAGGTTAAAGCGCTTACTGATGTTATCGTCGCACCCCTCGCGGGTGCGTGGATTGAAACTATATATCAGATAATAAGCTTAAAGTAAAACAAAGTCGCACCCCTCGTGGGTGCGTGGATTGAAATTGTTTTGCTTTTTGTTGAGCCTTCAAGGAGGTGGTGGTCGCACCCCTCGTGGGTGCGTGGATTGAAATCTGAAACATATTTATATATATTGCCTAAAATTGTGTCGCACCCCTCGTGGGTGCGTGGATTGAAATTGAAATATAATAAGTCGCTTTTATATCCATTTAGTCGCACCCCTCGTGGGTGCGTGGATTGAAATCATTATCGACACTCTCCTTTTGGTTGGTGTTCATGTCGCACCCCTCGTGGGTGCGTGGATTGAAATATCTACCTCAACTACCTTAACTACTGTGCGCTCTCGTCGCACCCCTCGTGGGTGCGTGGATTGAAATATAAACTGCCCATGTTATGTCAGGACTCCCTGACGTCGCACCCCTCGTGGGTGCGTGGATTGAAATATTTTACAGACCTCCATTCATCGTGTTCCTTTTTGTCGCACCCCTCGTGGGTGCGTGGATTGAAATGCTTTCCTTCTTGTCAAAGTCTCGTGTCTTAACTTGTCGCACCCCTCGTGGGTGCGTGGATTGAAATTATTATTTGGCAATTGCATTTATTACGAGCGTTAGTCGCACCCCTCGTGGGTGCGTGGATTGAAATTCCTAACATCGCTTTTGAAACTGCATCAATAGCTTGTCGCACCCCTCGT